>JAPPED010000028.1 GCA_028824295.1 Rhodospirillales bacterium
GCCCGCCCGAAGGGGCCACGCGTCCAGGGGGCAATGCGCGGGCGTTCGACTGGCAGGTCCTCAGCGGTCTCGACCTCCAGCTCCCGTGGATCCTCTCGGGCGGGCTGACACCGGCCAATGTCGGGGCGGCCGTCGCGAAATCGGGTGCGGCGGCCGTCGATGTCTCGTCGGGGATCGAGCGTGCGCCCGGTGAGAAGGACGAGGCGCTGATCGTGGAATTCCTGACCGCCGCGCGGGCACCCGTGCAACGCCCGGCGCCGGTTTTGCAGTAAGGTCGGCAACGACCCACTGTCGGCGGATACGCACTATGGACCAGACCAATACCTTCCGGAGCGGACCCGACGAGGACGGGCACTTCGGAACGTACGGCGGCAGATTCGTCGCCGAGACCCTGATGCCGCTGATCCTCGATCTCGAGGAACACTATGTGGCGGCCTCGCGGGACGAAACGTTCTGGTCTGAATTCAACGATTTGCTCAAGCATTACGTCGGCCGGCCCAGCCCGCTGACCTTCGCGCCGCGCATCACCGAACGGTTCGGTGGTGCCAAGATCTATTTCAAGCGCGACGAGCTCAACCACACGGGGGCCCACAAGATCAACAATTGCATCGGGCAGATCCTCTTGGCCCGGCGCATGAAAAAGACCCGCATCATCGCCGAGACCGGGGCCGGACAGCACGGCGTCGCGACCGCGACCGTGTGCGCGCGTTTCGGCATGCCGTGCACGGTGTACATGGGCGAGACGGACATCGAACGCCAGCAGCCGAACGTCTTTCGCATGCGGCTCCTCGGAGCCGAGGTGCGCCCGGTGAGTTCAGGCACGCGCACGCTGAAGGACGCCATGAACGAGGCGCTTCGCGACTGGGTCGCGAACGTCGAGGACACCTTCTACATCATCGGCACGGTGGCGG
This sequence comes from Rhodospirillales bacterium, assembly GCA_028824295.1. Taxonomy (NCBI): domain Bacteria; kingdom Pseudomonadati; phylum Pseudomonadota; class Alphaproteobacteria; order Rhodospirillales; species Rhodospirillales bacterium. The sequence goes on from JAPPED010000028.1 coordinate 912, forward strand.
GCCCGCATCCGTACCCGGCACTGGTCCGTGACTTCCAGGCCGTGATCGGCAACGAGGTGCGGGAGCAAATCGTGGAGGCCGAAGGACGGCTGCCGGACACGCTGGTCGCCTGCATCGGCGGCGGCTCCAACGCAATGGGTCTGTTTCATCCGTTCCTGGACGACCCCGACGTCCGCCTGATCGGCGTCGAAGCGGGCGGCGAGGGCGTCGAGACCGGCCGCCATGCGGCTTCGCTCACGGCGGGGCGGCCCGGTGTGCTGCACGGCAATCGCACCTACCTGCTGCAGAACGATGATGGTCAAATCGATGACGCGCATTCGATCTCGGCGGGCCTCGACTATCCGGGAATCGGGCCGGAACATGCCTGGCTGCACGATGTCGGGCGGGTCGAATACGTGTCGGTGACCGACACCGAGGCCCTGGCGGCGTTTCAGCTCTGCACAGAGCTCGAGGGGATCCTGCCGGCGCTCGAGCCCAGCCACGCGCTCGCGCACGTGGCGAAACTGGCGCCGGACTTGCCGGCCGATCACCTGCTGGTCATGAATCTCTGCGGGCGCGGTGACAAGGACGTCTTTTCGGTCGCCGAGGCGCTGGGGGTCGAGTGGTGAGCAATCGCATCGATGCGCGGTTCCGCCGGCTGGCCGAGGAACGCCGGGCCGGCCTGGTCACGTTCGTGACCGCCGGCGATCCGAACCCCACCGAGAGCCGCCGCATCTTGGCCGACCTGCCGAGGGCCGGTGCCGACGTGATCGAGCTCGGCATGCCGTTCAGCGATCCGATGGCCGACGGCCCGGCCATCCAGAAGAGTTCGCTGCGGGCCCTCAAGGCGGGTCAGACCTTGGCCGAGACGCTGACGATGGTGGCCGAGTTTCGGTCCGGCGACGACGCGACGCCGATCGTCCTCATGGGGTACTACAATCCGATCTTCTCCTACGGGGTGGACCGGTTTCTCGAGGATGCGACTGGTGCCGGCGTGGACGGACTGATCGTCGTGGACCTGCCGCCCGAGGCGGATTCCGAACTCTGCGTGCCCGCGCGTGCCTGCGGGCTCGACTTCATCCGACTGGCCACCCCGACCACGGACGACCGCCGGCTGCCCAGCGTCCTCCGGAACGCGTCGGGTTTTCTCTACTATGTCTCCATCACCGGGATCACCGGTACTCGCGTGGGGGAGTCGGACGTGGTGGCCGGGGCACTCGCCCGCATTCGTGCGTATACCACCCTTCCCATCGCCGTCGGGTTCGGGATCAGAAGCCCCGAGCAGGCTGCGCGGATTGCCGAGACTGCAGATGCCGTGGTGGTTGGCTCGGCGCTTGTCGGCGCGGTCGAGCAAGCCCCCGGGAACGCTGCTGCCGCGGTGTCCGAGCTGGTGGAGGAACTGAAGGCCGGCGTGCTGTCCGCGCGAGGGGCTGACCGGGGAGGTCGCGCATGAGCTGGCTGTCCGAATTCATCCGGCCCAAGCTGCAGGCGGTCGTGGGCCGGCAGGCTGTTCCGGACCTATGGACCAAGTGCCCCGGCTGCGACCGCATGATGTTCCACAAGGAACTGGAGGCGCAGCTCCGGGTGTGCTCGGCGTGCGGCCATCACCTGCAGATGCCGGTCAGCGCCCGCCTTGAGCTTCTGTTCGACGACGGCAGCTACGAATTGATGGAGCTTCCGGCGGTCGAGGAAGACCCGCTCCGGTTCCGGGACCGCAAGCGCTATACGGAGCGACTGAAGGTTGCCCGAGCGGAATCAGATGCGGCTGACGCGATCGCGGTGGCCACCGGGGAGATTGGCGCGCGCTGTGCGGTGGTCGCGGTGCTGGACTTCGGCTTCATGGGCGGCTCCATGGGAATGGCCGTCGGCGAGGGATTGGTACGGGCGGCGGAATTCGCCCGGAAGCACAGCCAGCCGTTGATCGCGGTCACCGCTTCCGGCGGCGCCCGCATGCAGGAGGGGATTCTCTCGTTGATGCAGTTGCCGCGCACGGTCGCGGCGATCGAAGATGCACGGGAAGCGGGATGCCCGTACGTCGTGGTCCTCACGCATCCCACCACCGGTGGCGTGACGGCGTCGTTCGCCATGCTCGGTGACGTGGCGCTGGCGGAGCCTGGTGCATTGATCGGGTTTGCCGGGCCGCGGGTCATCGAGAACACGGTTGGCGAAACCCTCCCGGAGAACTTCCAGCGGGCCGAAAAGGTGTGCGAGCTCGGAATGATCGACGCCGTGGTGCCGCGGTCGGAGCTGAAGGCCACGCTTGTGCGCATTCTCGGGCATCTGACCAATGGCCCCCTGCCCCCACGCGCGGACACGACAGCGGGTTCTACCGGCGTTGCCGTTATCGCTTGACGCGCGGCTGACCCGCCTCGCTGAGCTTCATCCGCGATCCATCGACCTTTCGCTGGAGCGAATCTGGCACCTGCTTCGGCGGCTGGGTCATCCCGAGCGAGATCTGCGTCATGTGGTGCACGTGGCCGGCACCAACGGGAAGGGCTCCGTCGTCGCCATGCTGGGCGCCGTGCAGCGGGCGGCCGGTCGCACGGTCAATGCCTACGTTTCCCCGCACCTGTTGCGATTCAACGAACGGATCCTGATCGACGGGCAACCCATCGATGACGGCGCCCTTGTGGCCGCGCTCGACGAGGCCGAGGAAGCCAATGCCGGCGCGCCGATCACGTTCTTCGAGATCACGACCGCGGCGGCGTTTCTGGCATTTCGCGCGCGCCCGGCGGAAGTGACGCTTCTGGAGACCGGGCTCGGGGGACGCCTCGACGCCACCAACGTGGTGGAGCGGCCGGCGCTCACGGTGATCACACCGGTTGGGTTGGATCATTGCGACCGCCTCGGCTCCACGTTGCCCGAGATCGCTGCCGAGAAGGCCGGAATCCTGAAGAAAGGGGTGCCGGCAGTGGTCGGGCGCCAACAGCCGCCGGCGATGCGGGTCATCACCGCGCGCGCGCGCGCACTGAGTGTCCCGTTGCATCGCCACGGCGTGGAATGGCGTCTGCAGGCGGATGGCAAACCAGCCCGGTACGTTGATGCGGCCGGCCGTCGGATGGACTTGCCTACGGCGCTGTCAGGTGCACACCAGGCCGAGAACGCGGCGATCGTCGCCGCGAGCATCGCGCTGATTCCGGACCTCGGGGTACCGGAGGCAACCGCCACCAGGGGTTTCGAACGCGTGCGGTGGCCGGGCCGCCTGCAGCGACTGAAAGAAGGCAAGCTTGTCCAGCTGGCTGCCCCGTCAGAGCTCTGGCTGGACACGGGGCATAACGCTGACGCCGCCAGGGTGCTTGCGGACTGGGGGCGGGAAGGCCCGCCGTTGCGGTTGATCGTCGGGCTCCTGACGACCAAGGATCCCGCTGCATTCTTCCGGCCGTTCCGCGGCATTGCCCGGGGGGTGGAGACCGTATCGCTTGGATCGAGCGCTACGGCGTGGTGTCCCGCTGAACTGGCCGATATCGCGAAGCGCGCCGGTCTGTGCGCGTCGCCGCACGATTCACTGGAAGCCGCCGTGCGGCGGGCCGGCGAGACGGGGCAGCGCCACAGGATCTTGATTGCCGGATCGTTCCTGCTGGCCGGGCAGGCGTTCAACTGTTCGGGAGTGGACGAAATCGCGATGGGTGGTTGAAGAGAACGGTGCGCCGGAGCCCCGCGTATCCCGACCGGCAGCAACGGGGGCCCCTCGTACCGACCGATCAGGCGCCGCCGCTGGCCCCCAGCGAATCGTCAATCCAGTTGTAGAGGGCCTGCTTGGAGACGGATCCCACCAGACTGTCCACCAGCGTACCGCCCTTGAACAGCATCACGGTGGGAATGCCGCGCACCCCGTACTCGGTCGGCGTGGCAGGGTTGGCATCGATGTCGACCTTGGCGATCTGCAGTTTGCCTTCGTACTCCTTGCTGGCCTCGTCGAGGATGGGGGCGATCTGCTTGCACGGCCCGCACCATTCCGCCCAGAAGTCGACGAGGACCGGAATATCCGACTCCAGTACGTCGGTTGCGAATGAATCATCGGTAACTGCCTTGGTGCTCATTTCCTCGGTCCTCGTTCAGATGCAATGGATGAATGCGTCGCGGAGTCTAGCGGCGGCAGGCTTCGGCTGCCTCCTCGCCCGAAACGTCACACGGCGCCTGCACACACGGCCGGCCGGTTTCCTGTGCGCCGGCTGGATGGTCCTCTGGCAGAACGTGCAAATCACAGGATCGCGGCTGGTGCTTACGGTCGTCCGATGCCCGTCCGATCCTCCCGGAGCCGCCGTTGAAACTCGCGGCGTCTGGAAAACTCACGCTCAATGCATTGGATCCCGCGTCGCCAAAGCACGTACGCCGGGTTGGCCGTCCGTCGATGTCGTTTGCGCGCTAGCGCCCTGCCTTCTTCGATCTGGGAAGCGTCACGACCGCCGTGAAAGACAACCGGCGGATCCAGATAGAGGATGTTCAGCCCGTTTTCCCAGTAGTAGTTGATCGCTTGGTCGATCTCCCAAGTCATCTTGGGAGTCACGGCCAGGAAACGGCGCGCTGCCTCTCGCGTGATGACATAACCTTCGCATCCGAAATCGTGATATCGCACGCGCCCCAAGCTGTGGCCGGTCGGAAGCCGCATCGACGATACAAACGCTTTTTCCGGCGTGCGTCGGCTCAGCTTGACGACGTCGAAGGCGAGCGGCCGGTGCTCCAGCGCTGCAAGGACCGGTGGGAGGTCTGGTGAAAGCTCGGCGTCGTCCTCGAAGATCGCGAACACTTCCGGCCCATTCTCTGCGACCTCCTGCATCACGCGTCGCTGGCTCAACCAATTGGCGATGGAGGCGTCGGCTTGTGGCTTCAGGCCCATGCGCCTCCGGGAGTTCCGGTCTACCTGGGCGTACTGTTCCTGGGTCAGGTGCCTGCCGTCGACAGCCTCGTGAAATTCCGCCTCCAGTCCAAGCTCGGTGAATTGCCGAAGCATGTGGCATCGACGCGCCTTAGCGCGGGCCAGATTGATGACGAACACTCGCATGCTCTCTTCCTCTGCTGGCCTGGCAGTGCGGTGGTTTGGGGGCACCGATGCACGAAGGATGATGCACTCAGAATCTATGTTGCCAGTTTCGCTCTCTTCAACTTTTGCCGGAAGAATCTTCGTTTCAAGACTTCCTCTCTCAAGATGCTCGCTGCGCGACGAGGTAGCTTGGGGACAGACCAATGCACCCGCTGACGTGAGCCTTCCTGCAGGAATGAGTGGTCGCCGGCATCATTGCCGTGAGAAACTACAGGCTCGTGCAGTGAGAATACGTTTAAGCCGTTTTCCCAGTGCGCGTGAAGTGTGTGATCACATCTGTTGATGATCCTCGGGTACCGGCTCAGCAGTTTGCCGGCGGCAGTCTTCGAAATGACGTACCCATGAGCGCCCCAGTCGGAGTACTTGGTGATACCCAGCTTCACGTTCTCGTCAATCGTTTCCAGTACCATAAACTGCAGGTAGGTCTTGTTCCGATGAAGAAACACAAGGTCAAAGTCCGATCCCGCTGAGTACGCCTCCTGCAACGTTCGGAGCACGCTCCCGATGTTCGGTGCCAGGGCCACATCATCCTCGAAGATTGCAGTTAGGTCGGGCTCGCCGGACGCTACGTCTGCGATCGCTCTTCTGTGGCTCAGATGGCAGGCCACCATCCCCGGTGAGAGCGCGCGCCGCCCCTCCCTGTTGCGGGCATCGTGGTCAACGTTTTCGTAGTCCTGTTCGTTCAGGTCGCGCCAGTCGGTTGCTTCCAGGGCTTCAAAATCAATGCTGAGTTGGTTGAACTGTCGGGCAATGGCCTTGAGCCGGGCTTTCGCCCTCGGAAGATTGATAACGACGCACTTCACGGCACTGAGGTCACAGTGCGTTGGCGCATCGGCGCGCCAAACCCGTCATGCGAAGAGGTTTCGCTGACGAAGTGCCTGCCATTCGTGCCGAGGCGCCAGCTGGCCACTGGCGGGGATGATGAGTGTTCCGAGAATCTTTCATCGTCCTTGGCTGCTCGCTTCGCTGATTGGACATTTCTGGGGAGACGCGCTTCAACTGTTGATGTACCTGAACTTGGTCTGGACGCCCCTGCCGGACGCGGGACCCGATCGGCCAGTCGACGCAGTGCCGTAGCTATTGCGGCAACAAGTGACAATGCTGAGCGATGACGAGGGTCGTGCCATCTGGATGCCCAAGCCCAACACTAAGGTGTCCAGCGGCAACCGTCCGGGCGAATCAACAGACCACATTTGGTATTTCAAACTTGGTTGGAGACAGAGCGACGAAACCTGGATGGATGCGAAGTGCCTGCAAGAAGACAGTGGCGACCTTGCCCATGGACCCATGGCGATACTGCTCGGGATCCGAACGAAGCAGGTGAGAAGCAGCAGCGTTGGCCAAACTCGCGGCCATGTGTCTGACAACACACCTTCCTTCAGAGCCAAATCGGAATCAGGCTGATTCCGACGGTCCAGCGAAGCGCTGGCGGGGTTATTGTGGTTGCCGCAGGTTAGGGCCTCGAGCTGGAAACAGAGCTGTTCGACCTAACGCAGAAAGCTGAGAGGCAATGCGAAGCGGCATCGACTTGGTCGTCACCAACCTGCACCGAAACTACACCGGTGTGTCTGCTACAGCCGCGGGAGTCGTCAAAGGTCAGGCAGGACGTTATCGCATGCTGCTCGCCGGTCGAGCGCTACCCAGTTGCATGCCCCCAGTTCCCCTTAGGCGGGCCCTCCGGCGTTCTCGGAGCCCGGCACCTGGGCACAAGTATGTCTTGTGGCATGTCCGAAGAAACAACGAGATACGCGCTGCCCTGCTCGCGCGGGATATCCTGAAACTGCCAGTGCGCATTGTCTTCACCTCCGCAGCGCGCCGCCGCCATTCTGCAGTGCCGCGCTGGCTGATCAGCCAAGCGGATGCAGTGATTGCCACGACCGAGAAGGCTGCGGCATTCGTTCCGAACGTCCATGCCGTTGTTCATCATGGCGTGGACGCAGAACGCTTCCGGCCGGCAGAAGACCGGGCTGCAGCTTGGAAGCTCGGGCAATATCCTGGCAAGTTCGGGATTGCCACGATCGGTCGAGTACGGCCGGAGAAAGGCACTGATCTATTCGTCGAGGCGATGATCCGGCTGCTCCCTCACTATCCTGAGGCAACCGCACTCATCATAGGCAAAGTTACGGCTACCCAGCGAAGCTTCCAGGGCGAACTCAAGCGGCAAATTGATGCGGCAGGTCTGACCAAGCGAATCATTTTCACAGGCGAGATTGCCGCCGGTCAGCTGCCGCAACTGGTCCGAAGTCTGTCGCTGCTGGTGGCCGCGGCCCGCTACGAAGGGTACGGAATGACACCTCTGGAGGCCATGGCCAGCGGCGTGCCGGTTATCGCCAGCGACACAGGCTTTTTCCCCGCCTTCATCGGTGTCAATGAGGCAGGAATTCTCGTAGATCGATTGGATGCGGGACAGATTCTCTCATCCGCGCGGAGCATGATCGACAATCCCGGTGAAATGGAACGCATGAGTAGTCGGGCGAGGCAACGAGCCATCAGCTTGTTTGGTCTGGAATCTGAGATTGACGGCATACACCGGGTGTACGAGAAACTTTGGACATAGTCTCCAGAATGCTCGACACTAGGTAGGTCCAACTGCTCATGCGGCAATGCAGCCGCGCACTTTCGGAACAGCGTCCAAACCGTTGGACTTGCCGATTCTTGGATACAGTGAAATTCAGAGAGCTGTGGGCATTTGTGGTGCCCCGCAATTCAAAGATGCTGCACGTAGTGAAGAGCTGGAGTTCACATCAAGACATTTTAGTTCCTGAGAAATAACGTATTCCCGTCCTCCCCAAGAAAATACGGGGTGTACCCCCTGCGTTTCATCAGACCATAAAGGTCCAAACTCCAGAGATGCGAACTCGTGGTTTCGGCCAGGATTGCCTCGGGGAGGCCGTCATCGGCAACTGATTCGAGAAACGGCCCCAAGGCTTGATCTTCAAAACCTTCGATGTCGATTTTGATTACGAAGACGTCGAACGAACTTCCAAGCGGAGGCAGGAAGTCAACAAGACATCGTACCGGAACCCGATTAGCTCTCGCCCAGGAGGCTTGGGGTGCATGAAGAGAGGAGAATCCAAGATTTCGCTCGTCAATCCAGAGATCGGCATATCCATCACTTGCACCTAGCGATATCTCTTGGATTTCGACCAGGTTCTGCAGATCGTTTAACGCGAGGTTCCGTCGCAGTCGTGCGGCCATGACCGGATTCGGCTCGAACGCAACGATGTGGGATCCTGCACCCGCAGCTTCCGCCAACGGCAGGGTATACGCTCCGCAGTTTGCACCTACGTCGAGAATCAGCGCCCGTTTTCCTGCGACCAACAGGGTGAGCCGACCGATAGAGGCTGCTTCCCGCCTGGTTCCGCGCAACCACATAAAGCACTCAGTGGAATTGTCTGCCGGATGGAGCAGGAGGCTGTGTCCGCCAACTTCTAGCTCCACGGCAGGCCAAAGACGGCGAACGATTGGATGCAGGAACCGGGTGCGCGAAAGCAGATTGAACAGGATTCGTTGAAACCCCAATGAGGTGCTGGCTCTGGACATTGGGTCTTGCTGGCCTCCCGAGCTGCGCTCAGATGCAGGCGCTGAATGCCAGTGAGAGACGGAGTGGCTGTCCGACCATTCCAAACCTGCCTCAGGATTCCCTTTCCGGCTCGAGCAATACCGGCCCTTCGACGTAGAACAACAGCCCGCGAATGTTCCGTCCGGGGTAGGTGTTGGCCAGGAGTGCCACGTAATCGGCGATTTGCTCGCGATAGCCAACCGGCGCATCTTGCCAGGATTCTGGCGGTGCTCCGGTCTTGAAATCAATGACGATCACGTCGTCGTCGGTCACGACGAGCCGGTCGATCTGCCCTTCGACCAGGCGGCCCTCGAGTTCGCCGGCGATGCGAACTTCGGCCCGGCTGTCCGCCGAGAACATGAATGCAAACTCGGGTCGTTCGAGCACGCCCAGCACGACCGAGCAGAGGTCTGCACGCATGCTGTCGGGAAGTTCGGGGGCCAGCTTCTGCGCAAGGGCTGCCGCGCGCCCGCGCCGCTCCGCGCCACCGAGACCGGCTAGATGCTCGAGCAGCTGGTGCGCCAGCGTTCCACGCGCAAGGGCCATGGCCTTGCTGTCGTCGTCAACCTCGGGAGCTGCGCGGCGCGCCAGTCGCGGTGCGCGCTCGAACGGGGCGAGGGTTTCGAGCCATGTCGGGAGATCGGGTCGCTCGGCGGAAGGGGACGGGACTGGTTTCGTTTCCCCGCCCGAGCCCGTCACGTTCTCCTCGAAGACATAGGCCGGGGTCGCCTGCTTGTCGACGCTCGGAAACGTAGGGTCGACGGTCACATCGAAATCTGCATGGTCGACCAGCGCGCTCCGCACGAGGTTCGACCACCAAGTCCCCGGCTCCTTCGGAGGCCGCTTTTGCCACGACGCGATCACGATCCGGTCCTTGGCTCGCGTCATGGCGACGTACAGCAGACGTTCGTATTCTCGCTGCTCTTCCTCGGCGAATTCACGTTGCAACTCGGTCACGACGTCAGGCCGCTCCCCTTCGGGCAGCTTGAATATGGCGGTGTCGTCGGGGTCCCAGACGATGGAGGAACGCAGGCGCGGTTTGCCCTCACGCTCGGCAATGAACACGACGGGCGCCTCGAGTCCCTTGGCTGCATGCACGGTCATGATCCGGACGCTGCCGCTCGTCAATTCCATGTCGCGCTTGACCTCGAGGCTCTCGCCCTCAATCCAGTTAGTGAAGCGTTCAAGCGAAGGGATCTCACGACGGCCGAATTCGAGGGCCTGGAACAGGAATTCCTCGATTGCATCTGCTGCATCGGGCCCGAGGCGAGCGAGCAGGGCGGTGCGCGATCCCTGCTCGCCGTCGAGAGCGAACGAGAACAAGTCGAATGGTGTCTCGCTGGCCGCCTTCGCGGTGAGCACCCGGAGCCGGTCGTAGACCGTGCGGTACGCCGCGTCCTCGTCCACATGTTCGCGGAGGCTGTCCCAGAGGCTTTTCGCATCGCGATTGTGCGCGAGCGCGAAGAGTTGGTCTTCTCCCAAGCCCTGGTCGAGTCCGGCGAGGGGCCCCTTGAGCACGTTGGCGAGGGCCAGGTCATCGTGCGGATGCAGTAGGAAGCGCGCGAGTTCGATCAGGTCGATCACCGGGGGCTGGTCGATCAGGCGCATTCGGTCAACACCCGCGACGGGAATACCGGCTTCGCGGAGGGCGCGGACAACGAAGGGCATCAGGGGCAGCCGCTGACGCACCAGCACCATGATGTCGCCTGGACCGTACCTGGATCGGGTGCCGTCACTCGGGTAGATCAGCGTCCTGATTCGTTCGGCCATGAGGCGGGCGAGCCGGCGGACGTGGGCATTCGGGCGCTCATCGCCCTCTTCGGGCTCCACGGGCGGCCACACTTCAATCCGGCCATGCGCATCGGCCCGCCGGGCGGTGTGCGTCGTCTGTTCGCCTTCCCGACGTCCATCCCGTTGCGTGTTCCAGAATTGGTCGACCGCCTTGAGCAGCGCCGGTGCAGACCGGAACGAAAGATCGAGCTGGACGGACTTCCAGGGCAGTCTCGCACCGGAGACCCGCTCCTCGAACTGGCGGCTCTTCCTGACGAAACCGTCGGGGTCGGCCCCCTGGAACCGATAGATCGATTGCTTGGGGTCTCCCACAGCGAAGATGGTGCGTCGCGCTTCCTGCGTCGCGCTCACGCCGCTGAAAAAGTCCTCGGCGACGGCTGAGATCACCTGCCATTGAGAAGGTGCGGTGTCCTGAGCTTCGTCGACCAGGATGTGACTCACTCCGCCGTCCAGCTTGTAGAGGATCCAGTCGCTGGCCGACCGCTTGGTGAGCAGGTTGGCTGCGCGGACCAGGAGGTCGTCGTAGTCGACAGCGACCAGGTTTCGCTTCAGGCGCTCGTACCGTCGCCGTTCCTCTTCCGCCAAACGCGCAATCGCAGAACTAAGGCGGAACGTGCGGATCGCCTTCAGCGTTTCAATGTCTTCCTGCACCGCGCCGCTTTCGGCTTCCAGAAACCTGACCGTGTCCGGGTTGCCGAGGGATGTCCAGGGAAGGCGCTGGCGCGGCGTTCCCTTCTGAGTAACGAACACATCGCGCCAGCTGCTCCAGCAGCCGAGTAGGGCGGCGTCATCATTCGGCGCGTCGATCCACGCCTCGAGGGCATCCACAACTTTGACCAGCGAGGTCTTCTGGTCGGCTTCGCTGACGAGGACGTCGAGTGCCTGCCGCGCCGCACTCCCGGCGGCGCCGGGTTCCGTCCGGAGCCATGCACGGCGGATGACACCTGTTTCGGTGTCGGTCGGATCGATGTCCAGCCGGGCGGCAATCTGCGCCACGTACGCGTCGATGCCACCGCTCCGATTCACGATTTCGTGAAAGGGTTTGCGCCGCGAGGAGAAGTCGTTGAGGACCTCACCGATCTGTCTTTCCGCAAGCGTGCGGGCGACAGTCCGAAAGCCTTCCGCCAGCGCGCCGCCCTGCTGGCCGGCCGCCTGGAGCATGCTGGTGCGGGCTTCCGTGCGAAGCGCGGCTGCATCGATTTCATCGAGAGCCCGGAAATGAGGTGCGAGCCCCGCCTCCAGCGGGAAACTCGCCAGCAGGGACTGGCAGAAGGCGTGGATGGTCTGAATCCGGATACCCCCCGGGCACTCGAGCACCTGGACGAGCAGTTTGCGGGCGATTTCGGCAGAGGCTTGCTGGTCCCTTGGCGCGTAACCCACCAACTCCTTGATCCTCTGACTGATGGCTGCGTCATCGTCTGCCGCCCACTTGGTCAGTTCCGCGAACAGCCGGTTTTCCATTTCGGCTGCCGCCGCCCTCGTGAAGGTGATGGCGACGATGTGCTCCGGCGGCACGCCGTTCAGCAGCAGGCGGAGGAACCGATCGGTCAGGACCTTGGTCTTCCCGGTACCGGCGTTGGCCGACACCCAGGCCGAAATGTCGGGGTTCGAGGCCTCCCGCTGGCGGCGGCGCGCCTCGACCGAAGTGGCGGTCACTCGTCGGGATCCCTGAGGCCCGCCAAAGTCCATTCGTGGGTGCGGGCCAGGGCTGCGTAATCCGAGTACGGTTCCGGATCGTGCGTGGCGGTATAGGCGGTGTCCGGGTCTTCGAACGCACGGATCAGCGCCTTGAGCCGGCCGAGCGACGCGGCCAATGCAGCCGATGTCTCGGCCGGCGCGAGCGCCGGTCCGTACTCGCCGCCGTCCCGGCGCCCGGTAAGCTTCCAATAGACCAGCCGACCAACGGTCCCCTCGGCCGGAAGGTTGGGAAACCCGCCGGCTTCGGCAATCACCCCCGCGAGCGGGAGCTGGGGCTCGGCGCCGCTGGCAACATCCTGCTTTTTCGGGACCAGTCCGGTCTTGTAGTCGACAATCGTCATCGCGTGGTCGGCGCGGTCCACCTCAATCCGGTCGGCGCGGGCGACGAGCGTGAAGGGGGGATTGCCGAACGTGTACTCGCCCGAGGTTTCTCCCCAGACGGCATCAACTTTTTTCCTGTGGCGCTGCTCCTGAAGGAGAAACCACTGCACGATGGCATCGAGCCGGTGCGCCCAGGTGAAACGCTCCCACCATTGCTCGTCCAGGCGGTCCGCGGGCTGGAACCGCGCGAGCACCTCCGCCCCGAGCGCATGGAGCCGCGCCGCCGCGTCATCCGGCAGGCTCGAGCCGCCGTGCTCCTGCGTGAATCTCTCCAGGACTTCGTGCACTGCATTGCCGAATTCGGCCAGTCCGGGTCGACGGCCGGGCCGGTCGAGCGCCCGCAACCCGAGCACATGGCGCGCGTAGGTCGCGTAGGGCTCCTTCAGAAAAGTCCGTACCTGCGTCACCGACAGACGGCGCGGTCGAACCGATAGCGGCGGCGCGAATTGGGGCCGCGGCAGCGGCCTGTAGGGGGGCGGAGCGGTCAGCCGCTGCCAGAGGCCGATCGCCCGCGGAGCAGACGGGGTCCGGTCGGCCGAACGGAGCACCGTGTTGAGACGCGTGAGCCACCGCGAGCGAATCGTCGGATTGCCACGCGTCTTGCGGGCGAAACATAGGAAGGCTTCCGGAACGCTTGCCGCGTCGACGAAGTCATGGGCACCCATGCCCGCGCGGTGGGCGTCCGTCAGAAGGCCGAGCGCCGTTTGCATGGTGCGGCTGAGCCAGGGATTGGGCGTTGCCCGCCGCGGCCAGCTGCCCTCGACAAGCCCGCCGGCGATGATCCGGTCGGCGCTGACGAGGCGCGCTTCCAGGGCGCTCAGGATGCTCAGGCGGGGATGGGTGCCGATGCGCGGATAGATGGCAATACCGGAGAGCGCCTCGTCGAACAGGGCGGGATACTCGCCGCCCGGGATCGGACCGAGGGGCTTGGCCGCCGCTTCGAATTCGCGCACGAACCTTTGAACTCGTTCGCCGGAATGATCCGCGTAAAGCCCGTCAGTCCCACCGTTGGCCGGGGTCGCCAGCCATTCGGTAAAGGCCCGGTGCGCCGCCACGATGGCGCCGGCGTCAGTGGTGGTGGCCAAGGCCTCCCGCAACGGTGCCATACGTTGCCGGAACTCTCCGAACCAACGTTCAAGGCCGGCCAGCCGGGGCCGCCGCTCGACCAGCCTTCGCAGTTCCGCCTCGACATCCGGAAATTCATGCCACGCAAAGACTCGGCGGACGACGTGGTGTTCAAACGCCCTGACGTTCGCAATGAAGGTCTGTCGGCTGTCTCCCCCGGTCGCCCGCGGATGTTTGAGCAGCGCCAGGAGGTCGAGGGGCCGTCCGTTACTGGCGGCTGCCCTGATCGCGAGGCGAAACAGTGCTGCGGCAGACGTATTGCCCAGCGGTTCGCCGCCCGAGTCGTCGACCTCGACATTCCAGCGCCGGAGCGTGGTTCGCACCCGGCTGGCGAGCTCCCGGTCGTTGGTGACGAGGGCCGCGGTCTTGCCGGGCGTTTCGAGCGCTTCGCGCATCAGGACCGCGATGGTGCCGGCCTCTTCGACCGAGTCGCGGGCTTCAATGATCTGCAGGCCGTCGAGTCCGGCGTCGACGTCGATCTGCGGCACCGTCTCCGGCCACTTGTGCGACGTCTCGGCTGGCCGCATCACTTCAGCCAGCAGCCGGGTCCGGGCGACCGCTTTCGGAGTTGGCTCAGACCCGGGCCAGTTGCGAACCTGTGCGCGATCCGAGCCAAGCGTCTCCAGCAGCTTTTTCAGGCCAAACTGCGGGTGGGATTCGCTGAGCGTCTCCCACGATTCCGCGTCGACCGTGCGATCAAGGCCAGCGAGGACAACTTCGCCGCGGGGCAGCTTGGCCACGGTCGAGATGAGGGCTCGAGCGGCCGGAATCGAACCTGTTGATCCGGCCACGATCACGGGGTTGCGCGGCGGGGACTGTTCCCACAGGGCAGTCTGGTGCCGCAGCAGCCAGGTGCGTCGGGCCGCGGGATCCATGCATCCAGCTTCGGCCAAGATACGGGGCCAGTGATCGCGGAGGATCTCAAGAAACTGGAGCGTCTCCTGCCAGTGTTCGGCCAGGTCCTCGTCCACCAGGGTTTCGAGGTCGGCCAACTGCACGTCCTGGTTTTGCAGCGCGTCCAGCAGGGTACTGAGCTCACTGGCGAGGCGGGCCGCCTCCGCGAGCGCACCACCCGCGCGCTCGCGGCGCATGCTGGCGACCAGCCGGGTCAGGAGCAGCTTGCGGTGCACGGGTCCGATGGCCGGCCGCAGCTCGGCCATCGACGACCCGGGCACCCCGTCGTCGTCCCAGCCAAGGCTGAGCTCCTCTTCGCCGACCTCCCCCAGCGGCGTGATCCGGGGAAGCAGGAGCGCCCGAGGATGCGCCGCCAGGGAAAAGGCGCGCGAAAGGGTCCTGGCCGCGCGGTTGGTCGGTACCAGGATCGTCGTGTCGGCCAGGTCAGTCGACGGATGCGCACGCCGCAGCAGTTCGCTTGCCAAGCGCCGGGCGAACGGCAGCCCGGCGGGAATCGTCCACACCAGTGGCTGCACCGCCGGCTCTAACATGCTGCGTTAATTGCGATTAGTTCCGCGCATTCGACTTTCCCGGGTGCAATTGACCCCATTGCACTTCCCGGACTGCCAACGTGGGCCGAGGAATAACACAATGTCCGCCGCTCGTCTCACGCAAGCCCGGGTGGATGTCTCCGGCCCCCGCCACAAACCCTACGCCGCCCGTGATCCAGCGTTCTGAAGCCGCGGTGTGCACGGGTCGCGGTCCGGGCCGAAGTACCTTGTACGGTGTCAGTCGCCTTCGCCGGGCGGAATCGTCAGAAAGACCAGGACAGAGGAACAGACCGCAAGCGCAATGGGGGAGGAAGCCGAGGCGGTGGACTATTTGGTATCGCGCACGTCGGCGTACACCTCGAACTTCTCAGCGTCGAAGGCGAACGGCTGAACGATCCCGCCGGCCTCGTTCAGCACCGCGGCCGCTTCCGGCATCGCGATGGCGTTTTCCCAGACCCGCGATAGCGTCGGAAATTCCCGGGGAAGGTTGATTCCGGCCAGCAGGGCGTTGCGCACCTGGGGTACCAGGAAGCAGTCCGCCAGCGTGATCGCGTCCCCGACCGCGAATGTTCCCGCGCACCGCCGCAGAATCGCTTCCAGCGCGCCGAACTCCCGGCGGATGAAATGCAGCCGCAACGGGTGCTCCGTGGGCACCGCCTTCACCATGCCCCACTCGCCGATCGCCTGAATGATGAAGGGGATGTTCTGGTAGGGCTGGGTGTCCGCGGCGACAATCCACATGATCCGGCGCATCTCGGCGCGGAGCCACGGGTCGTCGGGCGCCATCGAGCGGTGTCCGGTCGCGCCGATCGAATCCTCGAGGTAGTCCACGATCGGGCCGGACTGGGTCATCTTGCGCCCGTCGGGCAGCAGCAGCACCGGGATACGCCCTTCCGGGTTGAAGGCGGTGAGGTCGGTGGTGCCGAGCTTCCTGGTCTCGGGATCGCCCTCGGGCATCGTGAAGACGGGGATGCCGCGGTGGTCTGTCTCGAAACCCATGTCGACCAGTTCGACGAGAGAAGGCGCAACGCCGCGACATCGCAGGTAGAGCGTCACCCGCATCGAGGCGCTGCTGGTCGGGTGGCGGAACAGGCGCATTCGGCCGCCCGGCACCGCTGCTTCCGTCGTCATGTCGTGTCCCGTCTCGCCATCATCGCGGGCGCTTCCGCCTCGCGGCCTATCGTAACTCGTGCGGTGTGCCATGGGCCGAGGCATCTGACGCGCGTTTCGCGCTGGGTTGGACGCCGTCCGGGCGCAACCCCACGGATCTCGTCCTCAAGGGCCGGCGGGATCCTGGCGGTCGGTTGCCGTGCCAAGCGGCCACGCATGGTCTTCGCGCTCCCGGGGATGGCCAGCTCGCGCGTTCGTGCAGAAGAAAATGCGCCTCGGCAACGGTACAGTCGGGTAACTGGGGCGCCGTGAGCAGGCGGGCGGTCCGCCTGCGCGGGCACATGGAGCAGCGCTGCCGAGCGGTGGGCAGTCGATCCCGAACATGCAACCATAGCCCGTGGACGGTATGAGCCCAGTGCGCACATTCGAGTCACAGCTCGGCGGCCGGGTGATCGCGTCACGGTGGCTGATCATCATTGCCACGGTGATCCTGGTCGGGATTGCGGCGAGCGGCACGGTGTTCCTCGAGTTCTCGGCCGACGACCGCATCTACTTCAACAAAGACAATCCTCAACTGCTCGCATTCGAGGCCCTGGAGGATAAGTACGGGCAGAGCGACAACGTCCTGTTCGTCCTCGTGCCGCCCGACCGCGATGCCACTTCGGCTTTCGCGCTCGAGGCTACCGCTTGGCTCACCGAGCAGGCCTGGACAGTTCCGTACGCGACCCGTGTCGATTCCCTCACCAACTTCCAGCACACCACGGCCCGCGGGGACGACATCTTCGTGCGCGAACTCGTGGACAAGTCCGGCCGCGCCGATGCCGACGAACGGGCCCGGATTCGTGCGATCGCCTTGGCCGAGCCGGCGCTTGCAGGCCGCCTCATCGCGCGGGACGGGGGAGTCAGTGGCGTCAACGTCTCAGTGCAGCTGCCGGGTGCGGACAAGTTGGTCGAAGGGGCGGAGGTCGAGGACACCGCGCGCCGGCTCGCCCATGAGGTCGAGCGGCGGTTCCCGGGCATCGACGTGAGGGTGACCGGCCACGTGGTCTTCAACCAAACGTTTATGGAAGTGTCGCTGAGCGATCTCAAGACGTTGGTGCCGCTGAGCTTCGTGGCCATGACCCTGATGCTGATCTACCTGACACGGGGCTTCAGCGGGACGTTCGCGATCATGCTGGTCGTGGCCCTGGCGGTCATGACTGCCGTGGGCCTCGGCGGCTGGGTGGGGCTCCCGATGACGTCGGCCTCCGCGATCGCGCCCACGGTCGTGCTGACGGTCGCCATCGCTAGCTGTGTCCACGTGTATTCGACCTTGGTCCACCAGCTGCGGAGCAACGCTCCCGGATCGCCCAAAGGCGGTGGCGAAGCCCCGTACCCACCCGCCAAGGCCGAAGCGCAGAAGCGGAATGCAATCATCGAATCGGTGCGGGTCAATCTTCAGCCGGTATTCCTTGCAAGCCTGACCACCGCGCTGGGCTTCCTGAGCATGCACTTCTCCGAGGTCCCGCCGTTCCGCCAGCTCGGCACCTTCGTGGCCTTCGGGGTCGCCGCATCGTTCGTGCTCTCCGTGACCTTCCTTCCTGCCCTGCTGTCGCTGCTGCCCATTCCGGTGCGCGCCCCCCGGCTCGGTCTCGATAGGGGGATGGCCGCGCTCGGGGAATACGTGATCCGCCGGCGCCGGGCCCTGCTGTGGGGGGCCGGACTGGTGGTGATGGCGCTCGTCGCGTCGATACCCCGCAATGAGCTGAACGATGTCTTCCTCCACTACTTCGATGAGGACGTGGAGTTTCGGCGCGACGCGGAATTCACCGCGAAAAACCTCACCGGCATGTATTCGCTGGATTACTCGCTGGCATCGATCGAGCCGGGTGGGATCACCGATCCCGCCTACCTCGCCGATGCCGCGGCGTTCGCCGAGTGGTACCGGGCGCAGCCCGAAACGATCCACGTCAGCGTCATTACCGACACCTTCCGTCGTCTCAACAGGAGCATGCACGGCGACGATCCGGCTGAATACCGGCTGCCCGAAAGCCGTGAGCTGGCTGCGCAGTACCTCCTCCTCTACGAGATTTCACTTCCCTTCGGCCACGATCTCAACAACCAGATCGATGTCGACAAGTCGGCGACCCGGATGACGGTGACCACCCAGACGCTCTCGTCGAACGAGGTGATCGCGCTCAATCGACGGGCGCTGCATTGGCTGACAGACCACGCGCCCAACATCGTGCCTTCCGAGAGTTCCGGCACCACCCTGATGTTCGCGAATCTCGGCCGTCGGAACATCATTGCCATGCTCGTCGGCACCACCATCGCCCTCGTGGGCATTTCCTTCGTCCTCATCTTTGCGCTGCGCTCGCTGCGGGTCGGGCTGACCAGCCTTGTCCCGAATCTGGTCCCCGGTGCATTGGGCTTCGGAATCTGGGGGCTGGCGGTCGGCCAGGTCGGGGTCTCCCTGTCCATGGTGACGGCTATGACGCTGGGCATCGTGGTCGACGACTCTGTGCACTTCCTGAGCAAGTATCAGCGGGCCCGGCGCGAGCTCGGTCATACGTCGCCGGATGCGGTGCGCGTAGCCTTTCGTACCGTGGGTGCGGCCCTGCTCACGACGTCCCTTGTGCTGGTGGCGGGCTTCGTCGTGATCAGCCTCTCCAGCTTCGAGCTCAACTCGGATATGGGCCGGCTCACCGCGCTCGTCATCGCGCTGGCGCTGGTGGCCGACTTCCTCCTCCTCCCCCCGCTGCTCATGAGGTTCGACGCAGGCGCAGGCGGCACCGCGCTGGCTGCCAGGAACCTGCCTGACCAACAGGAATAGCAACGCGCGGCAATCTCAACGCGCCGGACCCCCGTGCGCAAAGGCCCTGAAGGGCATCAGCTCAGTTCGACGTGCGGTCCTCCCCGGGGCGCGACTGGCACCCGGCATGACCATATGCCGACGCGGTGCGCCGCCCCAATGCCGTTCACCGCGGGTTCGGAAGACCACTGAGGGCCACCACCGTCGCCTTCCCCGCCTCGCACCCGTTTGGAGCCTCGAGGGCACGGGTGGTTCCGCCAGCGACGTCGTCGTGGGTGCCGAGTGCGCACCGTGCTACTGCGAGGTCGGGCCTCCCGGTCGGTTGGTCGCCGCGCTGGCGCGCCTCCAGCCGTCGCTGACCGCGGCTGCCCGTTCCGATTTCTTGGGGTGGCTCGCCGACATTTCCTCGGGAAGCGCTTCGATCATCGCGAGGGTCTGGTCCAATGATGCGCCCAACCGGAAGAGAACCTTCCCTGCGTACCGGTCGGCCGAGAGTTCCTCCCGATGTCGTTCGCCCCTGTACACTACGTGACCCATGACATGGCGCCCGATTTCTCGCGCAAGGGTCCCGACGTTGCGCCAGTTCCAGTGTGCATTCGTCCAGCCCAGGTCGGACAGAAACTGCTCGTTCACAAGTACGTAGCGGCTCCCATCGCAAATGAGGGCCTTCGCATTCAGCACACGGTCGGATGCTCGAATTTCAAAATTGATCCCGGACAGGCCGGCGCTCTTCTGGACCGCATGCAGCGCGGAGGCAGCTGCCTCGGAGTACTGGAAGGGAGGGCAGGCGTGGCTCCAGGCAGGGATCAGCACCGCTATCCAGGTAAGGGTCATCCGGATACTCATGGCGTCGGTGTCTCATGCAGATTGGCTCCGAACCCGTCGTGGCCACCAGGGCCTGCAGAGGAGCTGCGGAAAGCTCTAACCATTGGGCCGAATCGGCTTGTCGAACTTCCGGCCAGCGGCAGGGCGGGAGCCGGTGACGGGGATGCCGCCCGCGCGATCGGACGGGTGGATCATCCACCACCGGATCGAGTCCCGCAGCGACGGGGCCAACGGCGGATGCGGCAGGTGCCGACTCACACTGTTGCCTCTTTGGCTGCAAGCAGCCGTTCCGTGTCCTGCACCGCCTGGACGGTGCCGACGTGAAACCAACCGCCGTGGTGCACGATTCCGAACAGGCGCTGCTCGAGGCGGGCACGGCGGTACAGGGCGCCCAGCGGAAAAGGGCCGTCCGGAGCGTCTTTGAACAGGGTCCGCGACAGGATCTGAATGCCCGTGAACACGTAGGGCTGTCGGTCGGTCTCGGCTCGTACGAGTGGTGCTGCTCCCCTGGGAAGCGGGGGAAGGCCGAAATCGCCGCTGCCCGAATAGCCGGTTGTCCGATCCCGGGGCGTCACCAGCAGCAGCGCATCCATGGCCCGAGCGTCCCAGTGCTGCTCCAGCGCCCGAAACGCAAGCTCGGCCCGCGGCAACACAACATCTGCGTTGGCGACCAGAAACGCAGCGTGTTCGAGGTGGGGCAGGGCTCGCCGGACACCCCCTCCCGTTTCCAGGCGGTCGTCCTCCAGGCTGACGTGGACGGGCGGCCGCGTCCGCCGTTCCAGCAGGCACTCGACCTGCCAGCTGAGATGGCTCGCGTTGACGACAGCGTGCGACACGCCGAATCGTTCCAGCGCATCGAGCATCCGGTCCAGCATCGACCGGCCGGCAATCCGGACCAGGGGTTTCGGGACGCGGTCGGTGAGCGGCCGCATCCGCTCGCCGCGTCCGGCGGCGAGCACCATGGCCGTGTGGATGGCCCTCATGCGACGGTCGGAGCGCGGGGCAAGCGAGCGCCTTGGCTACGGATTGCCGAGGCCATTGAACGCATCCGGCTGCCGAAGCGGGGCCGGAACGTGCCGGTCCAACCACTCCCGCACCGCAAGCAACCCGTCGTTCTTGATGCGATGCTCCAGCAGTGTCCAGGTAGCAGGCAGCCACGTCAGGTAACGGGGCTTCTGGTCCCTGCGCGCCAGCCGGGTGAAGATGCCGAGGATCTTGGATGATCGCTGAGCGGAGAGCGCGGCAAACGCGGCGCGGAATGTGGACGGCTCAAGCGACGTCGCGGCAAGGAACCGCTCCATCAATCTGGCCACGAGTTCCGACGGCAGGGGATTCCGAACATCATCGAGCAGCGATGCCAGGTCATACGCAGGATGGCCCGCGAGCGCGTCCTGGAAGTCGATCAGACCGACATTTGCCGGCGGCGGTCGGTCACGGAGGCACAGCAGGTTGTCGACGTGGCAGTCCCGGAGCACGAGAACCGGCAAGGCATCGAGATGGGGGGTCAGCACGGCAGCCCATGCGTCGCGCCACGTCTCGCGGCGCTCCTGGTCGGGTTCGACGCCGACGGCAGGCAGGTACCAGTCCAGAAACAGGTCGGCTTCGGCCAGCAGGGGCCGCAGGTCGTACGGATCCAGCCATTGCGGCGGCGGATGCCGCGTGATCGCAACCAGCACGTCGACCGCCATTTCGTAGAGCGGCTCGGGGGCCGTTCCGGTCGCGAGAACGCGGGAAAACAGGTCGTCGCCAAGATCTTCCAGCAGCAGCCAGCCGTCATCCACGTCCTCGGCCAGGATCTCCGGAGCCGACAGCCCGAGGTCCTGCAGGTGACGCGCCACGCGAACGAACGGCCGGACGTCCTCGAGTTCGGGAGGAGCATCCATCAACACGCCACCAGGCGTGCGGAAGTACCGGCGGTTCGACGCGTCGCCGGCCAGCAGCACGGCGGCATCCGGATCGATTCCCTGGTGTTTCAGAAAGGTGTCCAGCCGGGCACGGCGCTCAGCCATTGTCGGCCACCTTTTGGAGGCGCGAGCCCCACGTGGCCCCCGGCTCGAGCGTCACCGTCCTGCCGGTACCCGCATGATCCAGACGAAGCGTGAGGCGGGCCGGAGGAAGCAGGCGTTCCACGATCTCCGGCCATTCAATGAGCGTGATCCCGTCGGCTAGCGCGTCTTCGAGGCCGAGTTCCCACACATCGTCGGCGCGCTCGAGCCGGTGCAAGTCGAAATGCCACACGTCCCCCGCGCCGGTTGAGTGCTGTTCCACCAGCGACCATGTCGGACTGGGCACCAGGTCGGTACCGCCGAGGGCGCCGATGAAAGATCGAGCGAACGTGGTCTTCCCAGCGCCGAGCGGTCCCACAAGTCCGATGACATCACCTCGGCGCGCCAGCTGCGCCAGGTTGGCCGCGAGGTCTCGTGTGGCGTCGGTATCCGGGAGCAGCAATCGGCGCCGCGGGCCGGTTGCGCCTGATGCCGGGGCGGGTTCCACGCTAGTAGCGGTAAGCAGCCGGTTTGAATGGGCCGTTGCGGTCGATTCCCAGATAGTCGGCCTGGCTCTGGGTAAGGTGGCTGAGCTCCGCGCCAAGGCGCGCGAGGTGCAGACTCGCCACCTTTTCGTCGAGGTGTTTGGGCAACACGTGCACGGTGCAGTCATACCGGTCGCTGCGTGTCCAGAGCTCGATCTGCGCGAGAACCTGGTTGGTGAACGAGGCGCTCATCACGAAGCTGGGATGGCCGGTCGCGCAGCCAAGGTTCACCAGGCGCCCCTTGGCCAGCAGGATGATGCGGTGACCGTCGGGAAAGCGAATTTGGTCGACCTGGGGCTTCACTTCTTCCCAGATGAAGTTCGAGAGTGCCGCCACCTGGATCTCGTTGTCGAAGTGACCGATGTTGCAGATGATGGCGCGGTCCTTCATGGCCCGCATGTGATCCAGCGTGATGACGTCGGTATTGCCGGTGGCCGTGACGAATACGTCACCCCGAGGCGCCGCCGCATCCATCGTGGTTACCTCGTAGCCCTCCATGGCGGCCTGCAGGGCGCAGATCGGGTCGATTTCGGTGACGAGCACCCGCGCGCCCGCATTCCGCAGTGATGCCGCCGACCCCTTGCCGACATCGCCAAATCCGGCGACCACGGCGACCTTGCCGGAGAGCATGACGTCGGTGGCGCGACGGATACCGTCGACGAGGCTCTCGCGGCATCCGTAGAGGTTGTCGAACTTCGATTTCGTCACCGAGTCGTTCACGTTGATGGCGGGGACGAGCAGGCTGCCTTCCTCCGCCATCTGGACAAGACGGCGCACGCCGGTCGTCGTTTCTTCGGAAACTCCCCGGACCTGCTCGCGCATCAGGTCGGCGTGCTGCTCATGCATGACCTTCGTAAGATCGCCGCCGTCATCGAGAACGAGGTTCGGCGTCCAACTGTCCGGGCCGTGAATGGTCTGGTCGATGCACCACCAGAATTCCTCTTCGGTTTCATCCTTCCATGCGAATACGGGCACGCCACGCGCAGCCATCGCCGCTGCCGCGTGGTCCTGCGTCGAGAAGATGTTGCAGGAACTCCAGCGGACTTCGGCACCGAGTTCGATCAGCGTCTCGATCAGGACGGCCGTCTGGATGGTCATGTGGAGGCATCCGGCGATGCGGGCACCGTTCAGGGGCTTTTGGCCGGCATACTCACCACGGACGGCCATGAGGCCCGGCATTTCAGTCTCGGCGATCTCGATTTCTCTGCGGCCCCAGTCAGCGAGCCCCAGATCAGCGACCTTGAAGTCGCGATGTCCAGCGGTCATGGCGGCGATGATCCTTCCAGGAGAGCGGCGCAGTAGATCGGGCGATGGGCGGGGGATTGGGGACAAGCCTGCAGCAAGCCACGGCAATCGTTCACCTTGTTGCCCTGCAATCAAGAATCACAGAATATCTGATGAGAAGTAATGGGCCGATTATAGAACTGGGCAAGTCGAAATGGGGCCCGAAGCCTTTGTGAGTTCGGCGGCGTTCGCAGGACCTGGCAATCGTTGTTCATGGTTCGGTTGATCGGAGCGGGAAACCGCCGCACCTGCGGAGTCACCGCTGTCGCCGCGCTACTGATCCTCGCCGCTCCACCCTTGATTGCGTCCGTGCATTCGTTCGATGCTGCGCCCGGCTACCAGGTGAAGGGTCCGGGAGCCGCAGCAGATCCAGGCGACGTTGCCGGCGGCCCCGAGGCGGCACCCGTTTGGGAGGACCATGCGATCGACCCTCGGGGACGCGCCATGGTGCACAGTGCGACGTTGACGGAACTTCCGAAGGGAGGAGTACAGGCGTTCTGGTATGGCGGCAGCCGGGAAGGGGCGCGTGACGTGGGGATATATTCGGCCCGTCTTCTCCCGAACGAGCGTTCGTGGACCCTCCCGCGGGAAGTCATGACCAGGGCCAGGCTTTCGGAAGAACTGGGGAGATATATCAAGAAGCTGGGCAACCCGGTCGCATTCCTCGATAACAGCGGACAGGTGTGGCTTTTTTTCGTCAGTGTTTCGGTCGGTGGATGGTCGGGCAGCTCGATCAACGCGATGGTGTCCCAAGACGGCGGGGAGACGTTTGGCCCAGTGAAGCGACTAATTACCAGCCCGGCCTTCAACGTGAGCACCCTGGTGAGGGGTCGTCCGGTCCAGATGCGGGACGGGAGCATCACCCTGCCCGTCTATCACGAATTCCTGGGCAAGTTTGCCGAACTGCTGCGACTGGACCCGGAAGGCGTCGTGCTGGGGAAGAAACGCCTCACCCTTGGACGGAGTCACATTCAGCCGGTGCTCGTGCCCGAGGACGCGGAGACCGCACACGTATTCCTGCGCTACGCCGGCGAAACGGACAAGAGAATTCACTACGTCAGCACCGACGATGCCGGACTGGAATTTACGTCGCCAAGCGGGTCAAACCTGCCGAATCCCGACAGCGCGATCGATGCAGTGCGTGTCGCGGGCCATGGATTGCTGATGGTCTACAACCACTCCGAGGTGGCGCGAGACATCCTGGCGCTGGCGGTGTCCGAGGGACAGCCCGGCCACTGGACCCGAATTCACGACCTCGAACATGCCGAAGCCGGCACGGGACGGCTGTTCTCCTACCCATCGATCCTGCGTGACCAGGTTGGAAGAACACACGTCGTCTATACCCACAACCGCGCGTACATCAAGCACGTCATGTTCAACGATGTCTGGCTCTCGGATGCAAGGCGTGGTGCTCCCTCGCCACCATGACTGCATACGGATATGTCGGCTGGGCGCTGGTGCTGGCTTCGCTGGGAGCCTGTTGCTCAGCCCGCTACACGGACGACTGGCGGATCAAGCTGGGGGTCGCCGCCGCGGTGGTGGTTGCAGCCTTCGCGATCCAGCTGGACCGGGTTTCGCTGATCGGATTCGTGGCGTCGGTGCAGAGCGAACCCAGCGTGGCCATGATCCTGATCCTGGGCAGCCACGGCGCGAGAAGCCACTGGCCGCATTGGCTGACGCAGCCGGACTTGGGCCCGCTGCACCTTTGTATCGTCCTGCTCGGCTCGGCGATGTATCCGTCGGCATTGGGTATCGGCTACATCGACCTGTACGCGGCCGGGTACCATCCATACACGGGGATCGGGATGCTGCCCCTTGCCTTCCTGTTTTCCTGGTTTGCGGGCACCCGGCTTCTCGCGTTCTGGGTGGTCCTCGCGGTGTTGATGCAGGGCTACGGCGTGGGCGAGAGCGACAACGCGTTCGATTACTTGATTGATCCGATTATTTTCGTGTACGCGTGCTGGCGTGCTGCCACCTACGCCTGGAGACGTTACTACGGTGCCCGTTGAGACGACCGAAAAATTCATCCTGGTCAACGCGGTGATCTTGTTCGGTTTGGGCGTGTTTCTTGGTCTGGTCAATGAAGATTACTTCCATCACGTCTACACAGCGGAGGACGGGCTGCTGGAGTGGTTGACGGTACTGGCGCTGGGCTCGGTAGCCGTCGTCCTGGCAAACCGACTCTGGAAATACCGGCGTTCGTTCAACCGGCGACAGCGTTCGGTTCTTGCGGCGCTGGTCGTGCTGGCGACCTTCGGCGCTGGTGAAGAGATCTCCTGGGGGCAGCGGCTGCTTGGGATCGAAACTTTGGAGTTTTTTCTGGAACACAACCGGCAGCAAGAGATCAACCTCCACAATCTCGTGGTCGGAAACGTGTCCATCAACAAGGACATCTTTTCGAAAGGAATATTGCTGATCTTCCTGGTGTACCTGGGTGTCATCAAGCCGCTGTACCATCGATCCGATCGCGTCGCGCGCCTGGTCGACGGCTGGGGCATCCCGATTCCCAAGCGATACCAGTATCTCGGTTACGTGCTCGTAGTCGTTCTCGTGGAAGGATTAGTGAACGGCGTGACCGGCGCCCCCAGGCGAGGGGAGCTCACGGAGTTCATGATTCCGGTTCTCGCCGCACTGAACCTCATTTATCCGCTGAACCGATGGGAACCCGGGAGCGCCAGGTCGTAGCGCCGAATTGACGGCGACGGGGGAGAACCGGTTCGATCGTAGTTGGTCCCGGCGTGCTGCATGAACATGACGGACCCGGCGCGGGTCCGGGACCTACGCTTCTGCGTACCTGCCGGCTCATCGGGCCAATAGCGCGCCGCCTGACTAGCCGGATCGGGACTGACGTGATGGGAGTCAGCGTTCTTCGCCGAACCCTTCGTCGATCAGTTGTCCGAGCGCGGCCACCGCGGCAGCTGCCTCGGGACCACTCGCTTCGATCAGGACGACAGTGCCGAGCGAAGCGGACAGTGCCATCAGTCCCAGCATGGACTTGCCGTCCGCGGACAGATTGTCCTTGCGCACGGTGACCTCCGCCTGGAACTGGCTGGCACACTTCACGAAGCGCGCCGCCGCGCGCGCATGCAGGCCGCGGAGGTTGCGGATCTCGGCTGTTCGGGAGCTGGCGGACTCCTCCGCACTCATTCGCTGGTGTCCCGGCCGCCCCGCAGCGCTTCCCCGAGCTCGAGCATGTTCTTGCGGCCGGCCGAGCGCACGGTATGCAGGAGGTCGGCCAGCGGCATGTCCCGTGCCCGCGCCTCGGCGAGCTTGTACATGACCGCCAGGTTCGGATTGGCCAGCATCATGGCCTGGCCTTCCGGTTTCGTGTCCTGCACGACCGACCTGGTGAGGTTGGCCGGCGTGCTTCCGAATACATCGACGATGTAGATCACGCCGCGTCCTGAGTTGACGGCGTCGCCGGCCTGACGGATGGCGCGGCGTCGCTCCTCGATGTCGTCGGTCGGGCCAACTTCGAGCACACGGACGGCCGGCATGCTGCCGACGGCATGCTCCGTGGCAGCGACCAGCTCGGCTCCGAACCGGCCGTGGGTGACGACGACAATGCCGACGCCGTCAAAGTTGTCGCTGGAACGATCAGCCGCGTCGCTCACGCTGCGTCTCCCATCACTCCCGCCACGGATTCCGCCGCGCCGAGCACTAGGCGGACACGGGCGGCGGCCGACGAGGCCTTCGCTGATAGCCGGATCGCCGGCACCGCGTGGCCGAGGATCGTCGTCTGATGCGGCGCGGGGAGACGTTCGTCCTGGCTGTCGACCAGGTCGGCGACCAGGGACACGTGAACGCTGGTCCGGTAGGGGAGCCGGAACACGCCGAGCCCCCGCACCTCCATCAGCCCGCGGAGTGCCGGCGGAGCGCTGGCCGTCAACACCCCTGCGCTCGAGACCAGCGCAACCCGGTCGTCGGCCACGAGCTCGGCACCGTCGTCAATGAGCCGCAGGGCCAGGTCGGACTTGCCGGCGCCGCTCGGCCCGCGCAGCAACACACCGCGGCCGTCCACCGCGACGCACGTTCCGGAATGCGTCATGCGGCCTCGGGCTGGCTGTGCTCCTGGTCCGTCAACAGCGCATGAATTGCGTCCGCCTCGTTGGCGCCGCGGAGCACCCGACGCAGGTTCGGCCGGCCGAGCCGTCGCGAGATTGCCGCCAAGGCGGCCAAATGCAGGGCATCGTTCTGGTCCGGAGACAGCAGGCAGAACACCAGTTCGACGGGCCGGCCGTCCGGCGCATCGAAATCGATGGGCGGTTCCAGCCGCGCGAACACGCCGGTGATGCGGGCGAGATTTCTCAGACGGGCATGCGGCAGCGCCACCCCGTTGCCGAATCCGGTCGAGCCGCGCTGCTCGCGTGCCATCAGCGCCTGAAAGATCGTCCGCTCTCGAAGCCCCGTCTCGCGGGCTCCGGCCTTGGCGAGCGTGTGCAGCAGCTGCCGGGTGCTGTTGACCGTCAGCCTCGGGATAATGGCTGTAGGAGCAAGAAAGCTTTCCAGCTGCATGCGAGGACTTCCGTGCCGACGGCGCGCAACGTTGAAACTCCGGGACCGCACACCGGCGGCCCGGCGGATGACAGCACCCACTAGGGAGGGTTCAAATTGGGCCGTGCTTGGCGTCGAGTCAAGGCACCGCCCTAGGGTGCGGCTGCCTGCGTCGTTCCGGCCCGCGACGGGGCCCGCTTCATCAGGCGGCGCCGCCCGGCCGCCGACGGAATTCGCATCATGCGCCGATACTTGGCCACTGTGCGCCGAGCCACCCGGATGCCCGTATCGGCCAGCGCGCCGACGATCTGCTGGTCTGACTTGGGCGGGTGAGCGGGGCCCTCTGCTGCAATGAGCGCCTGGATTCGGGCCCGGACCGCGCTCGGTGAGTGCACCGTCTGCCCGTCGGTGCCGCGGAGCCGGCGGTCGAAGAACGAACGCAGGGGGAGGGTTCCCCGGGGGGTGGCCATGGACTTGTTGGCGACCACGCGACTTACCGTGCTCTCGTGGAGGTCGACCAGCTCGCCCACCGTCCGAAGCGACAGCGGCCGGCGGTGGCTGGCGCCGTGGCGCACGTAGTCGTCCTGCACGCGGACGAGCACGCTGGCCACGCGGTAGACGGACTGGGCGCGCTGGCGAAGGGCTCTGACCAGCCACGCGGCCTCCTGCCACTGCCGGCCGAGCGCGCCGTCGTCCATCGCGGCACGCGAGTGCCTGCGTGCCGCCTGGTACCCTGCCCGATCGGCATAGATCCGGGGGAAGCACTGGGGGTTGAGTTCGATCCGCCAGCCGTCAGCGCTCGGCGTGGCAACAACGTCGGGGGCACCGAGGAATTCGCGCTGGCTGGCAAAGGACTGCCCGGGCCTCGGGTTCAGGGACCGGAGCTCGGCCATCAGGGCCTGCAGTTCGCCGGTCGAAACGTCGAGGACAGTGCAGAGTTCGTCCTCGTCTCCCTCCGCCACAAGGTCAAGATGGTCGATCAGGACCGCCAGCTTCGGAGGAACGGATTCCCGGAATGCCAGCTGGAGGCGAAGGCACTCGGCAAGCGACCGGGCGCAGACGCCGGGCGGGTCGAACGTCTGGAGACGGTCCAGCACGCGGAGCACGTCGGCCACCGTGGTCCGGGACGACTCGGCGATTTCGAGGGGGTCGAACCCGGTGAGGTACCCGTTCGCGTCGACCAGGTCGATCAGCAGTTCCGCCGTCGTCCGGTCGCCCGGCGCGAGATCGACATTCGCCTGTTCTGTCAGGTGGGCGCGGAGATCCGGCCGATCGGCCTCTATCTCGTCCACGTACAGGTCACGCCCGTCCTGCGGCCGGGCCCAGAGGACGCCGGTGTCGGTCCACGAGTCGAGCGGCGGCGCTTTCGGATCTTGGTGCTCCGGCGCAGTGCGGTCGACGAACGGATTCGACGCGAGCTGCTCGTCGACGTAGCGGTTGAGGTCGGCGGCCGCGTGCTGCAGGAGACGGACGGACTCCAGCAGCTGGGGGGTCATCGTGAGCCGCTGACTGATGCCGATCCGGAGACCGGGGCTGGCTCGCACGGCGCACCCTACATGCGGAACCGGTCGCCGAGATAGACCCGGCGAACATCTTCGTTGGCAACGATGTCGTGGGGCGGACCGTGGCATAGGACCCGGCCGTCGTGGAGCACGTAGGCGCGATCCACGATGTCGAGCGCCTCGCGCACGTTGTGGTCGGTGATCAGCACCCCAATGCCGCGGTCCCGGATGTGCATGATCAAGGTCCGCATTTCGCCGACGAAAATCGGATCGATGCCGGCCAGCGGCTCATCCAGCAAGAGGTAGCTCGGCCGGCACGCGAGCGCTCGCGCAATCTCGACCCGCCGTCGTTCGCCGCCGGAGAGCACCAGGGCAGACGCCTTGCGCAGGTGGAGCAGAGAGAAGTCCGTAAGCAACTCGTCAACCGTCTGCTCGCGGAGCGATACGATGGGTTCC
This sequence comes from Rhodospirillales bacterium, assembly GCA_028824295.1. Taxonomy (NCBI): domain Bacteria; kingdom Pseudomonadati; phylum Pseudomonadota; class Alphaproteobacteria; order Rhodospirillales; species Rhodospirillales bacterium. Next base: position 30,926 of record JAPPED010000028.1, read on the forward strand.
ACGGTTTCCAGCGCGGCCCGGATGTTGCCCTCTACCGACATGTTCCGGAAGACGGAGGGCTGCTGCGCGAGATAGCCGATGCCGTGCCGCGCCCGCCGGTACAGCGGCCAGCGGGTGATGGTGTGGCCGTCCAGGCGAATGGTTCCCGCGTCGGCGGGCCGCAGCCCGGCAAGCAGATGAAAGGTGGTGGTCTTGCCGGCCCCGTTGGGGCCCAGCAGGGCGACCGCTTCACCGCGGGCCAGACGCAGGGACACGTTGCTGATGACCAGCCGTTTGCGGATGCGGTGGGTCAGGTTCTCCGCGACCAGGCCACTGTCTCCCCGGATTACCTTGAGCGGGGCTGCCGCGGGCGTGGTCACTCCGCCTCCTCGTCGCCGGAACCGTCGAACTGCAGCGTTGGCCGCTCGCCACCTTCGCCCGTGACCTGACTGGTGCCGCCCACGAGATCGATCGTGAGCGTGGCCCCCCGAAGGAGGTTGCCGTCGCTCTCGAGCTCAACGTCTCCGCTCAGCGTGATGACCCCGGCGACGAGGTCGTAGCGCCCGGAATCGCCGCGCGCCGTCTCGGCCGCCGTCTCGTAGACCACGCTTCCCGTCGCCTCGATCAGCCCGATCTGGCTCGCGGACCCGTCCTCACCCCGGATCGCGTGCGCGACGAACCGTTCCGCCCGCAGCACCCGCCCGGCTTGCCGGGCCACCGCATTCCCGATGGCGGTGGCGATCGCGGTCTCGTCGTCCCATTCGAGCGTATCCGCTGTGATCTCGGTCGGACCCAAGTCGTGCCCATCCTGGGCGCGTACCGCTGCTCCGATGGGTGTGAGAAGGCTGGTGGCGACGGCAGCCGCACAGACGAAGGCGACCGGGGGCCGCACGATCAGGAGTTGCCGCCGGGTGACAGCTGCAGCACCGGCCGGCCGGTGAACTTCAGCGTTCCGGACACCGTGTCCAGCCGGAAGCCGCCGGCGCGCACGTTGCCCCAGGGACCGGTTACGCGCACCGGCTTCGTTCCTTCCACCACGCCCTGGGCGGGGAAGTAGGCGGACGATTCGGTCTCGAGTGCTGTCCCGCCCTGCGTATCCATGCGCACCCCACCGGACATGATCACCTGACGTGTAGCGGTGTCGTACCGGCCTTCGCCAGCCGTCAGGGAAACCTCTCTTGTACCAGAAAAGAACCAGGCGCGGAGATCATCGAGATGCACCACGTGCGCATCGCCCGTCTCTTCGAACACTTGGTCTGCTGTGACCCGGTACCGTCGGCCTTCGTTGTCGGTGCCGACCAGCCGGGCGCCGGACATGATGTGACTCGGTGCGAGCGTGGCTCGCGCCGGCGGGTCTTCACGACCCGGAAGCCGGCCCTTGTCCCACAACACGACGGTCGCGATCGATCCCAGTCCACCCAGCAGCAGCAGCAGCTTGATCGCCCGGAGGACATGCAGGCGGGACCGGGCGGGCGGGCGCTGGTTGCGGCGGCGGTGACTATCCCATCCGTGCGGAAATGCGGCCGGAGGTGCGGGGGCAGCCACTATGCGATTCCGGCACGGACGCAATCGTGCATGTGGACCACGCCCCTCGGGAGTCCGTCCTCCGTCACGAACAGGCTCGTGATGCCGCGTTCGTTCATGGTTGCCAGCGCCTCTCCGCCGAGCGCTTCCGCCGGGATCGTGTCCGGGTCGGGTGTCATGACGTCGCGGGTGATTCGCTCCAGCAGTTCCGGCGCCATGTTCCGCCGGAGGTCGCCGTCGGTGACCGCGCCGGTGAGCCGTCCGTCCGCACCGACGACCCCGGCGCATCCGAGACCCTTCTCGGTCATCACGAGAATGGTCTCCCGCATGGGGGCATTCTCTTCAACCAGCGGCAGTGCCGACCCCGTGTGCATGAGGTCGGCGACCCGTACCAGGCGGGTGCCCAGCCGTCCTCCCGGGTGCAGGCCGCGAAAGTCCTCGGCCGTGAAGCCGTTGCGCTGCAGCAGCACGGCGGCGAGGGCATCGCCGGCGGCGATGGCCAGCGTCGTGGACAGCGTTGGGGCCAGGCCGATGGGGCAGGCTTCAGGAACGTCGGGCAGGACGATGGCGGCATCCGCGGTCACGGCCAGCGTGCTGCTGGCGACACCGGTGACGGCCACCAGGGGTATCCGGAACCGGCGCACGTAGGCCAGCAGGTCGGACAGTTCGGCAGTTTCGCCGGAGTTCGAGAATGCGAGTACCGTGTCGTTTTGCGCGATCATGCCGAGGTCGCCGTGGCTGGCCTCGGCGGCGTGCACGAAGTGGGCCGGCGTGCCAGTTGAAGCCAGGGTGGATGCGACCTTTCGCGCAATGTGTCCGGACTTGCCCATGCCGGTCACGATCACCCGGCCACGGGTTGCGGCAAGCACCTCGGCCGCGGCCTGAAATGCCGGTCCGATTGCGTCCGCGAGTACCGCCAGTCCCTCCGACTCGGCCCGCACCACCCGGCGGGCGATGTCGAGATCCGAATCGGCTTCGGAATGCAGGCCGGCAGCCGCTCTGATCGGCGCGGACGTCATGTCAGGGGCGATTGGGATACATGTCGTGCGAGAACGGGTCGGCGTCGGCCCAGCCCATCAGGTCGAGGCTGACACGGGCGGGAAGGAACTCGAAGCACTGGTGCGCGAGTTCCTGCCGTCCCTCCCGGGTCAGCATGCCGTCGAGGACGCTGCGGAGCCGGTGCAGATGGAGCACGTCAGTCGCGGCGTAGCGCTGCTGCTGGACGGTGAGTGTGTCGCCGCCCCAGTCGGTTTGCTGCTGCTGCTTCGAGATGTCGATGCCGAGCAGCTCCTTGCACAGATCCTTGAGGCCGTGGCGGTCGGTGTACGTCCGCGCGAAGCGGGACGCGATCTTGGTGCAGTAGTTGGGATAGGACCGGACGCCGAGGTGAAACTCCAGCGTGGTCATGTCCGCTCTGGCGAAGTGGTACAGCTTCACCGTGTCGCGGTCCTCAAGCATGGTCTTGAGGCGTGGCGCATCGTAGGCGCCCCGCCGGAACCGGACCAGATGCGCGGTGCCGTCACCCGCGGAGACCTGCACGAGACAAAGTCGGTCCCTAGCGACCGCCAGTCCCATCGATTCGGTGTCGACCGCCGCACCGTCGGGAAACGCCAGACCGGAGGGGAGATCGCCTTCGTGGAAGTGGATGTCCATGGGGTGCGAATTCCGATGGCCTCAGGAAGCGCAGTGTAGAGCCCGCCATGGATTTGTGGCGGGGACGGGCCCGCGGCCCGGGCGCCGAACGACCGCCCTGGCCCGCCGGATCGCCCGTACGGGTACCCGTCTGCTCCCGGTCGTCTAGGCCGCGACGGAGGGCAGACCCGCCAGTGCCATCGCGAGTTCGCCTTCATCGTACGCTTGGTCGGTCAGGTTGTCGGCGAAGTAGTCGCTGTACGCCTGCATGTCGAAGTGGCCGTGGCCGCACAGATTGAACAAAATCGTGCGCCCGGCCCCCGCCGCGCGGCATTTCATCGCTTCGTCGATGGCGCCCTTGATCGCGTGCGTCGCCTCCGGGGCCGGGACGATCCCCTCGGTGCGGGCGAACTGCACGCCGGCAGCGAAGCATTCCTTCTGGTGATAGGCGCGGGCTTCGATCAGGCCCAGCTGGTGGAGATGGCTGACGAGCGGAGCCATCCCGTGATAGCGCAGGCCGCCCGCGTGAAATCCCGGGGGCACGAAGGTCGATCCCAGCGTGTGCATCTTCACCAGAGGTGTGAGATGCCCGGTGTCGCCGAAGTCGTAGGCGTACTTCCCGCGGGTCAGCGACGGACACGCCGCCGGCTCGACCGCGATGACCCGGACCTTCGGGCCTCCCTGCAGTTGCCGGCCGAGGAACGGGTTCACCATGCCGGCGAAGTTGCTCCCCCCACCGGTGCATCCGACCAGGATGTCCGGGTAGTTGCCCGCCATGTGCATCTGCTCCAGGGCCTCCTGGCCGACCACGGTCTGGTGGAGCAGGACATGGTTCAGGACGCTGCCGAGCGAGTACTTTGTGTCCTCGTTCTGGGCGGCCATCTCCACGGCTTCCGAGATGGCGATGCCGAGACTGCCGGTGGAGTCGGGATGTTCCTCGAGCACGGCCCGGCCGGCCTGCGTTTCGGTGGAGGGACTGGCTACACAACGGGCTCCGTAGCTTTCCATCATCGCCTTCCGGTAGGGCTTCTGCTCGAAGCTGACGCGAACCATGTAGACGTCCACGTCGATGCCGAAAAGGCTTGCCGCGTAGGCCAGTGACGACCCCCACTGGCCGGCGCCCGTCTCCGTGGTGATGCGCTTGGTGCCCGCGTCCTTGTTGTAGAACGCCTGGGCGACCGCCGTGTTGGGCTTGTGGCTGCCGGCCGGGCTGACGCCTTCGTACTTGTAGTAGATCTTGGCAGGCGTATCGAGATCGGCCTCGAGGCGCCGGGCCCGATAGAGCGGGCTGGGGCGCCATTGCCGGTAGATCTGCCGCACCGGCTCGGGAATCTCGATCTCTCGCTCGGTCGAGACCTCCTGGCCGATCAGGGCCATGGGGAACAGCGGTGCGAGATCGTCCGGTCCGATGGGCTGTCCGGTGCCTGGATGCAGGACCGGCGGCAGCGGTTCCGGCAGGTCCGCCAGGATGTTGTACCAGGACCGCGGAATCCGGTCCTCCGACAAGACGTACTTCACGATGTCGCTCATGGTGACCCAACTCTCCACAGGAAACTTCGACCCGTCTATGCGCGACGGTCATGCTGCATATTCGGCAAGGCGGTGCCGGTGCTGCCGGCACTGCCGTCCAGCCGCACGCACGAACCGCGGCAATACGCCGGGCTACGGTTCTTCGGCTCGCAGGACTGCCAGCATAGCGGATTGGGGGATCTCGACGTTCCCGATCTGGCGCATGCGCTTCTTGCCTGCTTTCTGCTTCTCCAGGAGCTTTCGCTTGCGCGTGACGTCGCCCCCGTAGCATTTCGCAGTCACGTCCTTGCGCAGCGCCGCGATGTTCTCGCGGGCAATGATCTTGCCCCCGATGGCGGCCTGTAGCGACACCTTGTAGAGCTGGCGTGGGATGAGCCCCTTGAGCTTGGTGCAAAGGGCCCGCCCACGTCCCTCGGCTCGGCTGCGGTGGGCAATGAAGGACAAGCTGTCGACCGATTGCCCGTCGACCAGGATGGCGACCCGCACCAGGTCGCCGCCGCGGTAGTCGTCGAGTTCGTAGTCGAACGAGGCGTATCCGCTGGTCGCGGACTTGAGACGGTCGTAGAAGTCGAACACCACCTCGTTGAGTGGTAGGGCATAGACGGCCATCGCCCGGTTGCCGACGTAGGTCAGATCGGTTTGCTCGCCACGTTTCTCCGTGCAGAGCTTCAGGACGTTGCCGAGGTACTGGTCCGGCACCAGGATCGTCGCCCGGATCCAGGGCTCCTCCACCGACTTGATGCGGCTCTGGTCCGGCCAGTCCACGGGGTTGTGCAGCTCGATGTCTTGCTCGTCGGTAAGACTGAGGCGATAGACCACGCTGGGCGCCGTGGTCACCAGGTCGAGATCGAATTCGCGCTCAAGGCGCTCCTGAATGATCTCGAGATGGAGGAGCCCCAGGCACCCGCACCGGAATCCCAGGCCGAGGGCGGCGCTCGATTCCGGTTCGTAGTGGAGCGAGGCATCGTTCAGGTGCAGCTTCGCCAGCGAGTCGCGGAGATGGCGGTAGTCGCTGGCATCCGCCGGATACAAGCCGCAGAACACGACGGGGACTGACTCCCGGAAGCCGGGCAGTGCAACGTTGGCCGGCTTCCGGGAGTCGGTGACCGTGTCACCGACCTGCGTATCGGCCACCCGACGGATCGACGCCGTGAAGAATCCCACCTCGCCGGCGGCGAGCGATTCCGTCGGTCGCGGGGTGGGTTCGAAGACGCCGACTCGATCGATCTGGTAGTCGGCGCCGCTGGCCATCATCCGAATCTTCTGGCCGACCTGGAGCACGCCATCGACGACGCGCACCAGGACCATCACGCCGAGGTAGGGGTCGTACCAGCTGTCGACCAGGAGGGCAGCGAGGGGCGCGTCCTGCGCCGTCGCCGGCGGTGGGATGCGCTCCACGATCGCGTCGAGAAGGGGATCGATGCCGTCGCCGGTCTTGGCCGACACGCTGAGCGCCGTGGCGCCGTCCAGCCCGATCGTATCCTCGATCTGGGTCCGCACGCGATCCTGATCGGCGGCGGCGAGATCGATCTTGTTGAGCACCGGGATAATCGTGTGGTCGTTGTCGACCGCGAGATAGGCGTTGGCGATCGTCTGTGCCTCGACGCCCTGGGTGGCGTCCACGACCAGGATCGATCCCTCGCTCGCGGCCAGACTACGGCTGACTTCGTACGTGAAATCCACGTGGCCGGGCGTGTCGATCAGGTTGATGAGGTAACGGGTCCCGGCGACCTCGTGGGCGAGGCGCACCGTCTGCGCCTTGATCGTGATGCCGCGTTCCCGCTCGAGCTCCATCGAGTCGAGCACCTGGGCGCGCATGGAACGGGCCTCGAGCGAACCCGCGCGTTCGATCAGTCGGTCTGCGAGCGTCGACTTGCCGTGGTCGATGTGGGCGATCACGGAAACGTTGCGAATGTGGGCGACCGGGTGCGTGCGCCCTGGCTCAGGCATGTCCCCCTCGCAGCCGCCCGCCTGCATCCTTCGCGACGGCAGCGACGATGGCGTCCGCAGCGCGCTGGATCGCGGCGTCGTCCAGCGGCTGGTCCAGGGGCTGGAGCACGACCTCGATCGCGATCGACTTCATGCCGCCGGGCAGGTCCTCGCCTTCCCAGACATCGAAGACGTCCACCCGGCTGACCAGCTTCGGCACGGCGCGCTCGGCGGCCCGAACCACGGCTGCCGCCGGGGTCGCGGCCTCCACGAGGAACGCGAAGTCGCGCGTGAGGGGCATCAGGCTGCTCCTGTCCAGCGCTCCCCGGTTCCCCGACTTCCTTCGGCTGGCCGGTACGGCGTCGAGGAAGACTTCAGCCGCCGACACCGGCAGATCGAGGCCGGCGTCGCGCAGCAACCGGGGATGCAGTTCCCCGAACACGGCCAGCACCTTCGGGCCTAGGGCCAGGACGCCCGAGTGGCCCGGATGGAACCATGCAGGCGCTTCCGCCCGCGGCTGCAGCCGGGTGACCGGCGCGCCGGCTGCGGCCAGGGCAGCCTCGGCGTCGGCCTTGGCGTCGAACAGGTCGACCCCGCGCACGGCTTCCGCCCAGTGGCGGGGCGCGGCGTTTCCGAAGCGCAGGCACCCGGCGGCGCGACCTTCGCCGTCGGGGGAGGGATCGCGGTAGGCGGCCCCGACCTCGAACAGGCCGGTATCGCGCACCCCCCGCGCCACGTTGGCCGCGGCGGCACCCAGCAGCGACGGCAGGATGGAGGGCCGCATGGTGTCGAGCTCCGGCGAGATCGGGTTGGCGAGCTGCAGGGCTTCATCCCCGCCGCCGAAGGCCTCGGCCAGTTCGGTGCTCACGAACGAGAACGTCACGGTTTCGTGGAGTCCGCGCGCCGTCAGAGCCGCGCGCACGCGGGCGGCCTGCACGACGGCCGGGCCGGCCGCGCGCTCGGGCAGCACGCCCGCGCGTTCCACGGGCGTCTCGGGGATGGCGTCGAAGCCGTGAATTCGCAGGACCTCCTCGACCAGGTCGGCCTCGCCGTCGATATCGGGACGCCAGACCGGCGGCGTGACCTGCCAGACCGAAGCGGAATCCTCGACGCCGAAGCCGAGGCCGCCGAGGATCGCGGCCTGGCACTCCGCGGCGACCTCCACGCCGCCAAGCGACGCCACCCGGCCGGGGCGGAACGGGACCGGCGCGGGCGAGGGCGGCATGGCGCCGGCCTGGACGATCTCGCTCGCTTCGCCGCCACACAGCTCGAGGATCAACCGGGTGGCCTCGTGGACACCCCAGTCGGCGGACGCCGGGTCCACGCCGCGCTCGAAGCGGTAGCGGGCGTCCGAGAGGATTCCCAGCCGGCGCCCCGACCGGGCGGTGCGGACCGGATCGAACAGCGCGACCTCCAGGAAGACGTTGCGCGTTTCTTCCGAGCAACCCGTCTCCTCGCCTCCCATGATCCCGCCGATGGCGCACACCCGGTCGTCATCCGCGATCACCGTGATGTCGGGGTCCAGCGAATACGTGTTCCCGTCGAGCGCCGCGAGGGACTCGCCCGGACGGGCCATCCGCATCGTCAAGGCTCCGGTCACCTTGTCGGCGTCAAACACGTGGAGCGGCCTGCCGCGGTCGATCGTGACGTAGTTCGTGATGTCGACCAGCGCGGAAATCGGGCGGAGACCGATCGCTCGGAGGCGGCGCTGCATCCAGTCCGGACTGGGGCCGTTGGTCACGTTCCGGAAGTACCGTCCAGCGACCAGGGGGCAGGCGTCCCCGTGCTCGCCGAGGGTGCGCGTCCAAGCAACGGGGCTTGCGTACGTTCCCGAAACGGGCGCGAATGGAGGCTCGCGCAAGGTCCCGACACCAGCCGCGGCCAGGTCGCGCGCGATGCCGCGCACGCTCGCGCAGTCGCCGCGGTTGGGGGTGAGTGCGATTTCGAAGACGGGGTCGTCGGCGCCGGCCCACGGCGCGTATGCGGCCCCGACCGGGGCGTCCTCGGGCAGTTCGATGATCCCGTCGTGGTCTTCGCCCAGTCCGAGCTCGTAGGCGGAGCACAGCATGCCTTGCCCGGTCACGCCGCGGATCTCCTTCTCCGACAGCGTGATCCCGCTGCCCGGAATGTGCGTTCCGATGGCTGCGAACACGGCCTTCATGCCGGTGCGGGCATTGGGTGCGCCGCACACCACCGGCAGGGTGGCGCTGCCGTCATCCACGATGCAGACCTTTAGGCGGTCCGCATTGGGATGCGGGCGGGCTTCCACGACCCTGCCGACCACGAACGGAGACAGCTCCTCGCGGCGATCCTCTACTGCCTCGATTTCCAGGCCGATCGCGGTCAGACGGCGGGCGATGTCCGCCACGCTGGCGTCGGTGTCGAGGTGCTCCCGAAGCCAAGACAGCGTGAACTTCATGGGTCGAGACCGTCCAGCAGGTTGGGCCGGGCCAGCATGTCGAAGCCGTAGTGGCGGAGCCACGCGACATCGGACTCGAAGAACGTGCGGAGATCGGGGATGCCGTACTTGAGCATCGCGAAGCGTTCGACCCCGAGCCCCCAGGCAAATCCCTGCCAGCGGTTCCGGTCGACGCCGCAGTTGTCGAGGACCCGCGGGTGGACCATGCCGCACCCCATCACCTCGAGCCAGTCGCCGCCCGCGCCGATTTCCAAGCCCCCAGCGGTCCGACGGTAGCTGATGTCTACCTCTGCGGAGGGTTCGGTGAACGGGAAGTACGACGGGCGGAACCGCACCTCGACGTCATCCCTGGCGAAGAAGGCCCGCACGAACGTGGCGATCGTGCCCTTGAGGTGTCCCATCGTGAGGTCGCGGTCGATGGCCAGGCCCTCGATCTGATGGAACATGGGCGCATGCGTGGCGTCACGGTCGCACCGGAAGGTGCGGCCGGGCGCGATGATCCGTATTGGCGGCTCGCCCGCCATCAGGGCCCGAATCTGCACTGGGGACGTATGGGTGCGCAGGACCTTGCGTTCGCTCCCGTCGACGGACCGGAGATAGAACGTGTCGACATCCTGGCGGGCCGGGTGCTCGGGCGGGATGTTGAGCGCCGTGAAGTTGTGGAAGTCGTCCTCGATGTGCGGGCCCTCGGCGACCCGGAAACCGAGCTCGCCCAGAATGGACGTCATTTCATCCAGCGTCCGCGAAATCGGGTGGCCCCGGCCGGGAGGCTGCCGGCGCGACGGCAGCGTGATGTCGGCCCGCTCGGCGGCGAGCCGGGTTTCGAGGGCCGCGTCCTCCAGTGCGGACTGGCGTTCCCGCAGGGCGCTTGCCAGGCGCTCCTTGACCGCGTTCAGATGCTGGCCGGCGGCGCGCCGCTCGTTTCCCGGCAGGCCGGCCACCGAGCGAAGCATGCCGTTGAGCTCGCTCTTGCGGCCGAGCGCCCTGATGCGGACGGCCTCAAGTTCGTCCGGCTCCGTGGCGGCCTGCACCGCGGCGAGCAACGCCTCTTCAAGTGCGTCTGCCTGCGAAATGAACGTGCTCATCGGGCCTCTCCGGAGCCTGGCCCGGTTGCTGCGGGGAGTTGGGTCAGCGAGCCTCGAGGGCGGCTTGCGCCTGTTTGACCACCAGTCCGAAGGCATCCGGGTCGCGCACGGCAAGGTCAGCGAGGACCTTGCGGTCCAGCTCCACGCCCGCCCGATCAAGTCCGTTGATCAATTCGCCGTAACGCAATCCATGCGCGCGGGCGGCAGCGTTGATTCGCTGGATCCACAGGCTGCGGAAATCACGCTTGCGGGTTCGGCGATCCCGGTACGCGTACTGCAGGTTCTTTTCGACGCGCTGGACGGCGGCGCGGTACGTGTTCTTCTGGCGGCCCCGGGCGCCCTTGGCTGCCTTGATGACCCGGCGGTGGCGTCGGCGCGTGGTCACGCCGCTGGTGACGCGTGTCATGGGAAAGGTCTCGGCTCAGGAGTTCCGGAGCAGGTGGCGCTTGATGTAGCGCGTGTCGGCGGGCGATGCGGTCGTGGTGCCTCGCGCCGTCCGAATGAACTTGTTGGTGCGCTTGATCATGCCGTGCCGCTTGCCGGCAAAGTTGCGGCGCACCTTTCCGGTGCCGGTCAACCGGAACCGCTTCATCGCGGAACGCTTGCTTTTGATCTTGGGCACGGGCCACACCTCGCGGAGCAGGCCGTTCCGGCCGACCCCAGCACGGTTCCTGCGGTGGAAGAGGCCGCAAGTTACAAGCGCCCCGCGTCTTCTGCAACTCTTTGCCGGCGGGCGACGCGAGCAGTTGGTCGGGTATGCTTCCGCCCCGGCAGGCCGCCCCTCGGAGTACGATGAATGGCGAAACCTCTTCCCAACTATGTTGCCGGTGAATGGCGCGTGGCGACGGCGACGGTACCCAACGTCAACCCGTCGAACACGGATGACGTCATCAATGAGCACTGTTTCGCGACTGTCGGCGATACCCGGGCCGCGGTGGAGGCCGCCCGCTCCGCCTTTCCCGACTGGGCGCGGACCACGCCGCAGCAGCGGCATGACGTGCTGCGCCGAGCATCCGACGAGATTTTCGCCCGCCGGGATGAACTCGGCCGGCTTCTGGCCCGGGAAGAGGGAAAGACCCTGCCGGAAGCTGTGGGCGAGGTTGGCCGGGCCGGTCAGATATTCGATTTCTTTGCCGGCGAGACCCTTCGACTGACCGGCGAGAAACTGCCGTCGGTCCGTCCCGGCGTCGACGTCGAGATCACCCGCGAGCCGCTGGGCGTGATCGGCGTGATCACGCCGTGGAACTTTCCGATCGCGATCCCGGCCTGGAAGATCGCTCCGGCACTCTGCTACGGCAACACGGTCGTGTTCAAGCCGGCGACCCTGGTGCCGGGCTGCGCTTGGGAACTCACGGACATCCTGGTGCGAGCCGGCCTGCCGGACGGGGTCCTCAACCTGGTGGTGGGGCGTGGGTCCGAGGTCGGCGAAACGCTCCTGTCCGACCCCGGCGTCGATGCCGTCACGTTTACCGGCTCCGTGGACACGGGGGGACGGGTGGCCACCGCGTGTGCGGCGCGCAGGGCTAAGTTCCAGTTGGAAATGGGGGGCAAGAATCCGCTTGTCGTGCTGGACGATGCCGACCTCGACACGGCAGTCGAATGCGCGGTGAACGGCGCCTTTTTCTCGACAGGCCAGCGCTGCACCGCCTCTTCGCGCCTCGTGGTGACCGAGGGCATTCACGACCGCTTCGTTGAGGCCGTGACCCGACGGCTTGAGGGACTGGTGGTCGACGATGCTCTCAAGGACGGCACGCACATCGGTCCCGTGGTGGATGAAGCGCAGCTGGCGCAGGACCTGGACTACCTCCGGATCGGGACGGAGGAAGGGGCCGTCCTCCACTTCGGCGGCGAGCAGCTGGCGCGGGCCACGCCTGGGCACTACCTCCAGCCTGCCCTGTTCACGGAGACCACGTCAGCGATGCGGATCAACCGGGAGGAGATCTTTGGCCCGGTTGCTTCGGTCATCCGGGTTGCGGACTACGACGAGGCGCTTCACGTCGCGAACGACACGTCGTTCGGGTTGTCCTCCGGCGTCTGCACGACCAGCCTGAAGCACGCCAATCACTACCGACGGAATGCGGAAGCTGGCATGGTGATGGTGAACCTCCCGACGGCGGGCGTCGACTATCATGTTCCGTTCGGTGGGAGGAAGGGATCGTCCTATGGTCCGCGGGAGCAGGGACGTTATGCGGCCGAGTTCTACACGACGGTCAAGACCGCTTACGTCGCTTAGGGCGGCGGTTGCCGCCGCGGCCGTCGCGGCCGCTGCGCTGGCGGGTCCGGCCGCCACCGCTGATCAGACAGCGCCTGAGCTTGACGGGCTTTTTTCGGCCCTCAGGACAAGTACCGACCCGCACGAGGCCATCAAGATCGAATTCCAGGTCTGGAAGCTTTGGCTTCAGCACTCGGACTCCCTGGCGCGAGACACAATGACTCGCGGAATCCGCTCCATGCAGGCCGGCGACTACCAAGGCGCGCTGGCCACGTTCGATGACCTGGTGGAACGGAATCCCGAGTTCGCGGAGGCGTGGAACAAGCGGGCCACGGTCCACTACCTGCTCGGAAATGACGAGGCGTCCGTTGCCGACATCGTCGAGACCTTGGAATTGGAGCCGCGGCATTTCGGTGCGCTGTCAGGACTGGCGCTGATCTATGAACGCAACGATCAGCCCGTCGCCGCGGCCAGTGCATTGCGCCGCGCGCTCGCCGTGCATCCGCAAATGGGCGGCGGCGAGCGGCGACTCAAGCGGCTCGAGGACGAGGCAGGCCACTCCATCTAGCCGAGCGACGGCAAGACCTTAGCCAGCGCTTGGCCGGCGTCGTCGTCGGGTGCCGGTGTCGGGCGGCGGCGCGGCTCGCCCGCCCGTCCGCCGGACGTGCCAGGGTGCACACTGGACCCGTTCACCCGAGCCTGGCCTGGCCCGACTGGGTAGCGCCGCGAGACGCCGGCCCCTACGCTCGGGTCGGCACCAGGAAGGCTCGGAAATCGTTCACGTTGGTACGAGTCGGGCCGGTGATTACGAGATCGTCCAGCGCCTCGAAGAATCCGCCGGAATCGTGCGTGTCGAGCGAATTCCGCGCATTGAGACCGCGTTCAGCGCCGCGCGCCAGGGTGCCCGGATCGATGTGCGCGCCGGCGTGGCTGCCGTTTCCGTCGATACCGTCGGTGTCGCAGGCTAGGCCATAGACATTGATCCCATCGAGCGCCAGGGCGGCCGCCAGGAGGAATTCCGTGTTCCGGCCGCCGCTCCCGCTTCCCTGCAGCGTGACGGTCGTTTCGCCGCCTGAGATGAGTGCGAGGGGCGGTCTCGCTGGTTGGCCGGACTCCAGCACGTGCCGAGCGATGGCCGCATGCATGACCCCGATGTCCCGTGCCTCCCCCTCGATCCGGTCGGACAGGACGAACGGACGAAATCCGGCGGCGCGCGCACGACGAGCGGCGGCGCGAAGCGTGTCGCTCGGCCGGACCAGAATGCGGTGGGAGGTCCGCGCGAGCTCCGGGTGGGCGGGCTCCGGTGTCTCTGCATCCGGATGCTTGAGGGCATCGCGCACCTGGGGGGGCGGTCGAATCCCGTACCGGGCCAGGATAGCCCGGGCATCGCCCAGCGTGGTGGCGTCGCCGAACGTGGGACCGGAACCGACGACCGCAGGATCATCACCGGGAACGTCGGAAATCAGCAGGGTCACGATTCGTGCCGGGGCGGCATGGAGTGCCAGCCGGCCTCCTTTCACCGCCGACAGGTGTTTCCTGACGCAGTTCATTTCGTGGATGGTGGCGCCGGACCGCAGCAGTGCGGCCGTAACATCCTGCTTGTGGGTCAGGCTGATGCCGGACGTCGGAGCAGCCAGCAGGGCGCTGGCCCCGCCGGAAATCAGACAGAGCAGGAGATCGTCCGGACCGAGTGCCTTGGCCTCCTCCAGGAAGCGAGTGGTGGCCATCTGACCGGCCTGGTCGGGGACTGGATGGGACGCTTCGATGACCTCCACCCGCGGGCAGCTGACGCCGTGGCCGTACGGTGTGACCGCCAGTCCGCTGAGCGGCGCGTCCCATGCCTCGTCGGCCGCTCGCGCCATGACCGCCGCCGCCTTCCCTGCACTCAGAACCAGGGTGCGCCCGCGCGGCCGGCGGGGCAGATGCCGGACGACAAGAGGCTCCGGATTGGCGGCATCGACGACCGCGTCAAACATCTGCCGGAGGGTGGCCCGATGCTGCAGGTGGGCGTCGCGGTTCAACGTTCGGTCTACCGACAAAACCGATGGCCGTGGCGCGACCCCTGTTTCGCAGAGCCCGTTGCAACGCCAGGAATGAAGCGTCCGCGGTTCATCGTGCCGCTGATCCCCCCTTGCACCGTCAGCATCTTGCGAGGCCAGGCGTCATCGTCGGTCCCTCGTGTGGATGGTCGGCCGCCATTGTGGGCGTCCCATGCGCGGCGGCTTGCGAAGATACATGGACGGCGGCGGTATCGGGGGTTCTCTTGGCATACCCGCCGGTGCCGGCCGAGCGACCTTGACACCAGCGATGGCATGGCGGCCTTGTCGAGTTGCGCCCGGCATGGCATCCGTCCACGGAGCCGGTGCCGCAGGCTGGCGCCATTGGCGGGTAGCCCTGCACTGTCCGCTCTGCGGCCTGACCATCGGCCACCGCCGCCGTACGGCGGGCGATACGAACGGTCGTGCGCGGCCGGGCGTCGTCACGACGGTGCGGCAACCGTGGGTGCACGGGGCCGTGGCAGATATGTCAAGGCGATGCCGTTTTATGCTGATTCGTGTCGTGCTACGGTCGGGGCCAGTCGGCTCGGTACCACGTTCGGGATTCTCTTCCGCCAATCCGGCGGGCGGGGTGGCTCGTGACGTGACGGAACGGTTGCGGCCGCTTCCGCACGTTTCGGCGGCCTGCTGGGGTGCTCGACTGTCAACCGTTGGGCCCTAGTCTCCGGGTTATACTGACTTAAATCTTGTAATAGCGACACCTTTCTCGGGATCATTGCGACGATGCGGCTTGCGACTGTCACCCTTGACGACAAATACGAGCTCGACGGCGGACGGGCCTTTCTCAGCGGCACGCAGGCCCTTGTAAGGTTGCCCTTGGTCCAGCGCCGGCTCGATCGGGAAGCGGGGCTCGACACCCGCGGGTACATCTCGGGATACCGCGGCTCCCCACTCGGCATCTACGACAAGGCACTGTGGGATGCGCGGCAGTTTCTCCAACGCGGAGGCATTCATTTCAATCCAGGTCTGAACGAAGACCTGGCCGCCACAGCTATCTGGGGCACGCAGCAGATCGGATTGGTGACCAACCCGAAGCACGACGGCGTGTTCGGTATCTGGTACGGCAAGGGCCCGGGAGTCGACAGGACGGGCGACGCCTTCCGGCATGCCAATTCTGCTGGTACAGCGCCGCATGGCGGGGTCCTGGCCTTGCTCGGTGACGACCATTTGGCCAAGTCGTCCACGACGGCGCACCACAGCGAACTGGCCATGGTGCATGCCCAGATTCCGATCCTGAATCCGGCCAATGTCCAGGATCTGCTGGATTTTGGCCTGCGCGGCTGGGCGATGTCCCGTTTCAGCGGTCTCTGGGTATCGATGAAATGCATTACTGCGACCATCGACAGTTCGGCATCCGTCTACGTCGACCCCGAACGGGCCGAATCGGTCATCCCTGACGATTTCGAGATGCCCGAGGGCGGGCTCTCCATTCGCTGGCCGGACGACATTCATGCCCAGGAACATCGGATGATCGCGCACCGGCTGCCGGCTGCACAGGCGTTTGCGCGGGCGAACGGGATTGACACGCTGGTATGGCGAGGGCCGAGTGATCGGATTGGCATTGCCGCGACCGGCAAGGGCTACGCGGAGGTGCGGGAGGCGCTCGACATCCTGGGCATCGACGCCGCTCGCGCACAGGCGCTCGGGCTCCGCCTCTGGAAGGTCGGCATGAGCTGGCCGCTGGAAGAGGAGGGTGCCAGGGCATTCCTCGATGGGCTTGAGGAAGTCATCGTCGTCGAAGAAAAGCGGGCACTGGTCGAGACTCAGCTCAAGGACATCGCCTTCCATCTCGCGAACCGTCCGGACCGGATCGTCGGAAAGACCGACGATGCGGGATACTCGCTCATTCCTGCCACCGGAGAACTGACGCCTGCCATCGTCGCCAAGGCGCTAAGCTCGCGAATTGCGCGACTGGGCGCCTCCGACGTGACCGAGGCCTTGGCTCGATTCGAAGGCAACGTGCCGCCTCCGGGTGCGCCCGCACCCGTCGAACGGACACCTTATTTTTGCTCGGGATGTCCGCACAACAGCTCAACGCGGATTCCCGACGGCTCGATGGCCATGGCCGGCATCGGCTGCCACTACATGGCGGTGTGGGCCAATCGCAACACGCATCTCACCACGCACATGGGTGCGGAGGGCGCCAACTGGATCGGCATGGAGGAGTTTGTCGAGGAGCCCCACATCTTCCAGAACCTGGGCGACGGGACGTATCAGCACTCCGGGCTCCTGGCAATCCGAGCCGCCGTCTCGGCCGGCACGAGCATCACGTACAAGGTGCTCTACAACGATGCGGTGGCGATGACGGGCGGCCAGCCGCACGATGGCGCGCTGACCCCGGAGGGAATCACGCACCAGCTGCGTGCCGAAGGCGTGCGGCGGATCGCGGTGGTCACGGACGAGCCGGACAAGTACGGGATCGACCGGGCGTTTGTCGAGGGCACCACGATTCACCACCGCAGTGAACTCGACGCCGTGCAAAAGGAGCTCCGGACCTGGCCGGGCGTCTCGGCCATGGTCTACGACCAGACCTGCGCAGCCGAGAAGCGTCGCCGCCGCAAGCGGGGCCTCCTGGACGACCCGGACCGTCGGGTGTTCATCAACGAGCTGGTCTGCGAAGGCTGCGGCGATTGTTCGAAAGCATCGAACTGCATTTCAGTCGAGCCCCTGGAGACGGAGTTCGGGCGCAAGCGCCAGATCAACCAGTCCGCCTGCAACAAGGATTTCTCGTGCGTGCAGGGCTTCTGCCCGAGTTTCGTGACCGTGTCTGGAGCGCAGGTGCGCAAGGCGCCCCCCTCCCACGATGGCGCCGTTCTCGGCGATCTGGTGGCGCGCTTGCCGAATCCCTCGCAGCCGGACCTCGACCGTCCGCGCAACGTGGTCATCACCGGCATCGGCGGGACCGGTGTCGTGACGGTGGGGGCGGTGTTGGGGATGGCGGCCCACATCGAAGGGAAAGGCGTGAGCGTTCTGGATCAGGTCGGGCTCTCACAGAAGGGCGGAGCGGTGGTCTCCGAGGTTCGCCTGGCGGCGAGGCCCGAGGAGATCCATTCCGTCACGGTGGGGCGCGGCCGTACCGACCTGCTCCTCGGCTGCGACATGGTGGTTGCGGCGGACGCCGAAGTCCGCGGGTGCCTCAGCCCGGAGGTCAGTGCAGCGGTCGTCAACGCCCATCGCGCGCCGGTAGCCCAGTTCGTGCTGGACCCGGACCTGTCCTTCGGCACCCGCCGCATGATGGAACTGATCGCCGAAGCCAGCCGCGAGGAGGCGACCGATTTCGTCGACGCGACGCGCCTCGCCACCACGCTGTTTGGCGACAGCATCGCGGGCAACCTGATGCTTCTCGGCTATGCCGTCCAGCGGGGGCATGTGCCGGTTGGCGTCGACGCGCTTGAACGCGCCATCGAGCTGAACGGGGTCGCCGTCCGGATGAATCTTGATGCGTTCAGGTGGGGACGCGTGGCCGCCGGCGACGAGAGCGCGATCGGGGAGATCCTGGGTACGGACAGCCTCGCGGCCGAAGCACCCGAAGAGTCGCTGGATCAACTGATCGAACGCCGCGTGCAATTCCTGACGGCATACCAGAATCGGTCATGGGCCGAGCGCTATCGCGAGACGGTTGCATCCGTGCGCACGCTCGAGGCGGCACGGGTCCCCGGCGAAGAGGCGCTGGCACGGGCGACGGCCAAGTACCTCTTCAAGCTCATGGCTTACAAGGACGAGTACGAAGTTGCCCGCTTGTACACGGATGGCACGTTCCTCCGTCGCATCGAGGAGACATTCACCGGCCGGCCCAGCCTGACGTTTCACCTGGCGCCCCCGCTGTTCGCGCCTCGCGACCCTGCAACCGGCAACTTGCGGAAATTGACGTTCGGTCCCTGGATGCTGCCGGCGTTTCGTGTGCTGGCGGGGCTGCGCTTCCTGCGGGGCACCCCGTTCGATCCGTTCGGCTGGACCCGCGAGCGGCGTACCGAACGGGCAGAGATCCGGCGGTACGAGGGCCTCCTGCAGACTGTTGGTGAGCGCCTGAGCCCGGACAATCATCCGACGGCGGTAGCACTGGCCTCGCTTCCCGAGCACATCCGGGGATTCGGCCACGTGAAGGAAGAACACCTTGCACGGGCTCGGACGCTGGAGACAGAGCTGCTGGCCGCCTTTGACGCGAAGGAAGACGCTCCGCACGAGGGGATGGGAGAGAGCCAGGCCGCCTAGTGCGTCCGGCGGGTGACGGTTCACCCCGGGAGTGGCGATCCAGTCAGGTGCGGTGAGCGATTCGGCGTCAGCGCATTACCGCGCTGGCCGCCGTGTAGCCGGACTGGATGGCACCCTCGATGGTTGCCGGAAGGCCGGTGTCGATCCAGTCTCCTGCCAGAAACAGGTTGGCCCATTTGGTTCGAGTAGTTGGCCGGCGACGCACCTCCGCTGGGGTTTGCGCGAACGTTGCTCGTCGTTCCTTGATCACCCGACAGGTTGGGACGGTGTGGGGGTCGCGATCCAGCGCCGCGGCAACGTCACTCCAGGTCGCGCGCGCGATTTCGTCAGCCGAGCCTTCGGCCACGGCATCGCCGGCACTGATGGTGATCGAGGCGACGCTGCCGCGGACGAACAGCCATTGCGCAGTGCCTCCGATGAGGCCGAGAAACGGTGACTTGGCGGGCAGTGCCGCGGGTTCGTCCAGCACGAAATGCGCATTGACGATGACATGGCTCGTCTTCGGGACGTCCAGCGCCGGCAGCAAGCCACCGGTTGCGGCGGGCGGCAGCGCGAGAACGACGCGATCATCAGCATCCAGCGGCACGGCTTCGCCCGCGAAATTCAATGTCCGCATCCGATCGGCATCGCGTTCAACCTGACTGAGCCGGCACCCGAACCTGACCGTCACACCGAACCGTCGCAGAAGCGCCAGCGCCGGCTCCACGAACGTGTCCGACAACCCTTTCCTGGCGACACGCGGTCGGCAGGCGGCCTCGCCCTTTGCAAACGTATCGCGGAATACCGGCCACAGTAGGCGCGCTGCGCCGGTTTGGGCCGGTGTATTCAGTACCGCGACGGCGAGCGGCTCCCAGAATCGCTTGAACAGGATGGTGTCCTCCCCGACGCAATCCGTCACGGTGCGTTCGCTTCCGGCTGTCGTGAACCGCAGGGCGGACAGGTAACTCCAGATCGTCGTGTCGGGTACGCGTCGCCCAGTGCTGAGAAGCCACCAGGGCAGCGGCCCGCCGTTGGGCCGTAGGCACCAGCGCTGGCCGGTCGCGAGGTCAAGAAACGGGAAGCGCGCCGTCGGGGGACCACTCAGTTCCTGGGAGGCGCCGATGTCGGACAGGTAACGCATGGCTGCCTGATTGCCCGAGAGCAGCAGGTGGTTGCCGTTGTCGATCGTGCAGGCGAGCTTCGCATCCACGTAGGACCGGCACCTGCCGCCCGCTTGGCCACTGGCTTCATAAAGCGTGACGGTGTGGCCGTGGCGCGCCAGCGATACGGCGGCGGCAAGCCCGGCGAGACCGGCGCCTACGACGTGTGTTCGGGCCAAGGTCGGAGCTGCTAGAGCAGGCCGTATCGGATCGCCAGGCACATCTTGCGTACCGGCGACAGACGGATTGGATCGCCGATCTGGCTCCATCCGCGCTGCTCCAGGCGGTCCAGCGTTTCCCGGTAGATCGCCATCATGAGAGCTGCTGGGCGCATTTTCCGCCATCCCAACTGGGTCAGGAGCCGGCTCGCTTCGGCGTAGTAGCCGCGGGCGATTCCGGCTAGGTCGGCACAGACATCGGGGAACCGAGGATCTCGGAAGATGGCGCTGGTCGGATGCGTTGCCACACCGTGCTTACGCAACATATCAAGCGGCACATAGAGGCGCTGTAACGCCGCGTCTTCCTTAAGGTCACGCAGAATATTGGTAAGCTGCAGCGCGTTCCCCAAGTTCTCCGCGATCATCGGCCCCGGTTGCTGAGGTACGCCGAAGGCATGAATCGACAGCATGCCCACGGAGCCCGCCACCTTTCGACAGTAGTTCAGGAGATCCCCCAGGCTTTGCATTCGGACGGCGGGCGCAGCATCAATTTCCATCCCGTCGATCACCGCGAGGAACTCCCGTTCCGGCAAGCCGAAGCGTTTCACCGGTCGCAATAGCGCCTTCGTTGTCGGCCATGTCGGGTGTCCGGCATACAGACGGCCGATCTCTTGCCGCCACGCTGCGAGCGCCCGCGCCTTGTCGGTAATCTCACCAGGTTCATCGACGATATCGTCAACCTCGCGGCAGAACGCGTAGATCGCGTGCATTGCACGGCGACGCTCGGACGGAAGCACACGCAACCCCCAGAGGAACGACGTGCCGGATCGCGCGACGACGCTGTTGACGTGAGCCCTCGGCTCAACCCCATCGACGGGCGCGTCGACGTGGGTCGGCGGATCACGGGAGGCGCTGTTCACGTCGAGGGATCTCCTCGCACGGGTAACTCCGGAACCACTCCCGAACAACTTGCCGCGCACGCGCGACGATCGGTTGCAAGCTGGTACGGAACGCCGGTCTCCCCTGCCCAAGCGTCAGTCAAGTGCCCGAAGTTCGAGCACGGTTCGAATGTTAGCTGACTTCCCGGCGGCCGCGCAGCATCCGCGCCGCCGCGGGATCCGCGGACAACGTGCGTCGCGGATGACCATCGTCATGTCTTCAAGACGCCTAATCGACGGATGACGGCCGCGTGGCAGCGGCGCTGAGCCAGCGAGGGAATCTCTGGTAGACGGCGTGGCTGACTCCGAGCACGCCGCAGCCGACGAACTGGGCTTTCGTGAGTACGACGCGCTCCGCCAGGGGATCGCGTTTCCGTAGCTCGAGACTCAGTTTTTTTGCGATGGCAACGATGGTTGCGGTCTCCATTGCAAACCGGACGTCACGGAGCTGAGACGGAAGGCGATCGGCAAGCACGAGCAATTGATCGGTCGCATCGAGACAGCGATCCAGCACGCCTTTCAGGGCCTCCGTCGCCCGACGGTCGGCCAGTGCCGACACATCGACATTTGCTGCCGTCATCCAGTCCTGCGGAATGTAGACTCGGTTCAGGTTCCGGTAGTCGTCGCCACAGTCCTGCAGGTGGTTGATGACTTGCAGGGCGTTGCACAGCGCATCCGAAGCCGGATACGTAGAAGAAGATTCGTGATGGAGGTCGACGAGATAGCGTCCTACCGGCGCTGCTGATCTATTGCAGTAGTCGATCAGATCGTCCCAGTCGTCGTAGCGCGACTTGACCGCATCCTGCTTGAACGCGCTGATCAGATCCAGGCAGTGCTGATGCGTCACCTGCGTCGCCGAGAGGCTTCGGCGGATGTCGTGAGCCTTTTGAAGTGCCGGGTTGCTGGTGTTGGCGCCACACAGTGCGTCGGCAAATCCATCCAGTCGTCTGATCTTGTCGTCCGGCTTCAGATCCGGATTGTCGGCGACATCGTCGATAGCCCGGGCGTACGCGTAGAACGTTGCAATGTGCGGCCGGAGTCGCGGCGGCAGCAGCCAGGAACCGACGGGAAAATTCTCGTCCCCAGCGGTCTTTCCGGACGGAGTTTCCATGTGGCCCGCCTTTTCTCCGTCAGCCAAGTTAGGGCGCACCGCCCTCGTTCCATGGCTGTCTCGAAGGTAACTCCCGAACCAGAGGTCGGTAGCCCGATGTCAGCCGGGTCGACGACCGACGCAACTCCCGGCCGACGAGCGTACGGTACCTCGACTGCAACTGACCGCGCCACTGGCGCGAAGGGGGCGGCGGCCGCGGATTGATCCACCGACCGGCAAGCAGCCTTGGCGCTGCGTTACCGGTCGACGCGGCCTCGGATCCGGAAACCGCCTTGCCCGCAACCGGCTATGTTCGGCGAACACGCAGACGGCCTCCCCCCGTCGGACGGCATTCGTCCCTGCGCATGAGAACTTCGGCACCTCGCCGTCTAGTGGTCGCGCGTCAGCACGAAGACAGCGACCGAGCGGAGACGGTCGGCACGTGGACCGAAGCAGTCCAGATGCGCCAACGCTGCTTCGGACGTTCGGCGTGCCTCCCGACGCGCCCCTTCCACACCGAGCAGGGAGACCAGCGTGGCCTTGCCCGCAGCCGCGTCTTTCGCCGCTCGTTTACCCAGGCTCGCTTCATCGCCTTCGACATCCAGTAAGTCGTCCTTCATCTGAAAAGCGAGTCCGAGATCCGAACCAAAGCCCCGCAGCGCCTGGCGGGCACGATCGTCAGCCTGCCCCAAGATGGCGCCGGCCATCGCCGAGAACGTCAGCAGCGCACCGGTCTTCAGTCTCATGATGTCGAAGACGGCGTCCACGCCGACCGTGGCATGCTCGCTTTCGAGGTCCATCATCTGACCACCGACCATGCCCCTTCCGCCCGCACAATCCGCGAGGGAAGCGACCAAGGCAGCACGGACCTGGCCATCGGAGTGGGTTTCAGGTTCCGCCAGAGTCTGAAACGCCAAGGTCAGCAGGGCGTCCCCGGCCAAAATGGCCGTCGCCTCATCGAACGCGCGGTGGCAGGTCGCCCGGCCCCGCCGCAAGTCGTCGTCGTCCATGGCCGGGAGATCATCGTGAACCAGCGAATATGCGTGAATCATTTCCACTGCGGCCCCGGTCCGGAGGCTCGCGGTCTGGGATACCTCGAAAATACCGGCGGAAGCATCGACGATATACGGACGAAGGTACTTCCCACCGCCCAACAACGCGTAACGCATGGCCTGATAAAGGCGCTCAGCGTTGCCCGAGGCGGACACCAGGCTGTCAAGAACTGCCTCAAGTTGCTCGCCAAACGCAGCGAGCATGCCTGCCATCTCCTGTGCGGGCGGCGCAGCTGGACTGGACGCGATACCGCTAGCCATACGTTGTACCGCCCGGATCTGCAGTCGAAGCGGTCCCAGTGCCTCGTATCGAACGGAACATGCCGGCCAGCCGCTGCTCCGGCATTGCACCTTCAGGAAAGCCCGCGGTGAGCGGCGACGCCGGCATATCGGTTCGGGTCATGTTATCGCAATAGGCCTGCGGGACCCTTGACGTTGAGGTAAACTGCGATCCGGATTTATCGCGGCACGAGTTGGCGGTATGGATATCTAACTTGAAGTGCGCGCCCTTGCATGACGTAGACTGATAGCGCCCCAAGCATGTTGTCTGCTTGCTGATCAATGGGGTTCGCACTTGACTATTGCCTGTCAACACTTCTGAAGCAAGTACTTGACAATTACCGGCAAGTCAACAGTTACACAGCGTTGCCGGCCCCGAGGTATCATGTCAACGTATCTGGCGGTCCCGTGCGGTAACGGGCTGCTGAACGGCCGCGATGACCAGGGGACGGGCGTTGTGCCGATTTGCGGTCAGGACTGTGCGAAACGGGAAATCATGATCTGTGCGATCGAAGGGTCGTGCCATCGGAAACCGACCTGAAATAGGTTGGCCCCGCAGCCAACGTTCAGAAGCTGTAACTGAGGTTGAGGCCCACGAAGCTATCGTTTTCGAGACCATGTTGTAGGAAATCCCTGTCACCGATCTTCAGGAAAGCGATTGCTTCTACATTCAGCGCCCAATAGTCCGTGAGGCGCCGGTTGAATTCCATGCTCAACACTCGCGACTCAAGGTCCACGTCCTCAAAGACACCGATCGTGAAGTCAGTGCTTTGAACGTCGTTCAGCGCGTAACGTACGGCGAGAAAAAGATCGTTCTGGAAGACATTGGTCGCGTTTTGCCCGCGCTCGTCATAGTTCCATTCGGCCAAGACGCTGAGATCGGCGGGCGAATCCCAGACGGAGTAAAATGCGTATTCACCGCCAACAACGAAGGCGCCGTAGTCCTCCTCCTGCTGGCAGAACAGGTTGCGAAAACCCGTGCGTCTGATCGCCTCGAGCTTCAGAAGCCAGGCATCGATGGTGATCTGCGAATCGATCCCGAACTGGCGAATTTGCTCATAGTGTTGTGTCAGTTGGGCAGTCGGAACCGGGGTAGGGCAGATCGAGGGCTCGCGGCTGGTCCCGTCGAATGCGCTCAAACCGATATCGACGGAGCCGAAGCTCTGGGTGTAGCGGACGGCCAGATCGAGATTCCACTCGCCTGCCGAACTTTCATAGGAAATGTGCTCGTCATCGATGACGAACAGTCCTCGCATTCGACCTGCCGGCCCGGGAAAAGTCCGCGCCCGATGATAGGTAAGACCGAATAACTCCAGCACCCCCCACTCACCCGACCATGTGAGATGGGCCATGGGCTGACCCAGTTTGGTTTCTTCATTCGGGTGCTCAACGAGATCCACCTGATTGACGATGTCGACCAAGTGCCGGGATTCGGCGACGCCCCAAAACACTTGATCGATGCCGACCCGAATTTCCCATTCGCTGTTGCCGGCCTCACCAAAGACGAGAGCAAAGGCCTCACGCAGGTCTGCGTGCGTGCGACGCGGATCGGTGCTGTCGTAACGAAAGAACGGCGCGACCGTAACGCTCCTGCCATCTGCATCTTCGACGTACAGCTTGGGATGAAAGACCAGGCCAGTCGAGTGGGAAGCCTGGCCCGGAAACACCGCCGATTCAGGGAACTCTCGGCTCTCTAGGCTGATTCGCCCCGAAACCTCCTCATAGACAAAGTCGGTTTCTGCCCGAACTTCTGCCGAAACCAGAACGACGCTTGCGCAAGCCGCGCTCAGGGCGCCGCCGCGCAGAAACGATGAGGATCGCATCAACGCGCCCGTCTCAGGCTTGTTTGCGTGAAGTCGCCGTCGTCCAGCCCTGTCTGGAACTCATAGTCGGACCAGTTCAGTACGGTGCTCTTGCCGGTCAGGTGGTTCATCATGGTCATGGTCCCTGCGAACCAGTACTGGTCCAGGTACTGCTGGTAGTCCGTTATCTCAAGCGTCTTCAAGTGCTCGTCCTTGCGGTCGTAGTACTCCACTTTCCAGATACGGAACGCATCATGGTCGTGCCAAACGACCTGGCGGCTGTAACCGGACCCCTTCTCCACCGGGGTCCGTTCGGTGACCGAACATGTCAATTCGCCGCAGGCCTCGTCACGCAGGTACATGTACGTAAATTTTTCCACCGCCTGGGCGGTCATGTCCTCGTAGGCGAACTCGCTGCCCATGAACGATCCGGATCGATTCGACGAACTGATTCGTTTCACCCGCTTCAGCGCCGGGAGGTAGAGCCACTGGTCGTCGGGCTCGGTCCGGTGCGCATGGACGAGGAACGCCGTCCCCTTCACGTCACGCGGCTGGTCGAACACGAACATGCTTCGATCGCCGTCGTCGTCGACTTCGAGGATCTTGATGCGCACATCGCGCCGGCTTTCCTGGCCGTGCCGATTGCGCAACACCATGGTCTGCCGCGCCGTGAAGTCCCCAAAGCCTGTCCCCCGCTCGCGGGCTTCCAGGGCAATCTGCAAGCCCGCCTCCTCCGGCGCATGTGAGTCCGCTATCGCCGTTGAAGGAGCGGCAAACCATGCCGAAAGCACGAGAACTGCAGCCAGCAGAAGGCAGCCGGGCTGCATGGAATGTGATCGGTCAGTCATGATCGTTTCCCCTGCCGGACGCCAGCCGATGCCGACGCTGGCATGGCGCCGGCGCCATGTCGGCCGGCCTCCCGGCCGCCGCCGCAATCATAGGCGATGTCCGATTTGGCTGCGTGACCGCGAGGTTGCGTACGCCGCCGACGGAGCGGATCCGGGCAGCTTCCGGTCCCCAGGCGCTCACTGACCCGTCGTGTCGGCAGGGATCCCTCTGCCGGTTCGGATGCTCGGCGCCTGAGGCTTGCTTCAGGTCCGCACGGCCGCACGTGCACCCGGCGGAACTCGATTCAGCCCGCCAAGATGCATGGAATCCGTCGATCGCGCGGTTGCTGCCCGCAAAGAGAGAGCCGGTGCGTGAAGGTCGCTGGGGCGCCCACCGGCGTGTAAGTGCGAAGTCTACGCCGACCGCTTCATTCGTCGTCGTCGCTGCCAAACCAGTCGAAGATGTCCAGCCATTCGAGCAGGCCGCCACCCTCGCTCTCGTCTTCGGTTTCCGTTGCCTCGGCCACGGGCGGGACCTCCTCGGCCGCAGGCTCTGCGGCGGGTGGGGCCTCTTCGGCTGCTGCCTCCGCGACGGGCTGGACCGCTTCAACTTCGTCGTCGTCACCGAACCAGTCGAAGACATCAAGGAAGCCCAGCAAGCCTCCGCTTTCTTCTTCTTCTGCCGCCTTCAGAGCCTGATCACGCTCCAGAAGCTGCCGGATCTCCGGATCCACGTCGTGGGCGGCGGCGGCCTCAAGGACGGCCGCCTCGCCCCTGGAGGCGGGGGCCTCGACCGCTTCTCGGGAGGTCAGGGTTTCGCCCGGTTCCAGCCCGGCCTGGGCAACGGTCAACGGGGGCCTAAGCTCGAGATTCGGAGGAACGGCAAGGGGGTCCTGACGGATGACCCGGAGCGGATTTGGCGAGATTTTGCCAATTCCCAACGTGCCTTGGATCCGCTCGCACCCGGCCAATGCGACGGACAACCCCAAGAGCAGGAGGATGGCAGGGTTCAGGCGCATGTTCCGGTATCAGCGACCGCGGCGGAGCGCCCGGAGCCTAGCAATGGCCCGCTGGAGCGGCAACGCGTGGGCAATCACACAGAACGCTCCGATGGTGATTGCCATGTCCGCAACATTGAAGGCAGGCCAATGATAATCCGACACGTGCACATCGATGAAGTCAACCACGCTGCCGCGTGCCAGCCGGCATATGGCATTGCCGATCGCACCGCTGGCAATCAGGATCAGACCGGCTGCGTACAGTCGTTCCTTTGCGCGCGCCTGCATGACAAGAAGCGCTACCGCGATGACCGCCGCAAACCCCGCCAACGCCCATTGCTGCGTAGTTCCGCCGTTGCCCAAGAAGCCGAAGCCGACGCCGAAATTCCGGACATGCACCAAGTTGAGCAGCGCACCCAATCGGATGGGTTCCACCGGCGCCGCGAGATAGGTGGTTACCAGTGCCTTCGTGATCTGGTCCGCCGCCAGGATGGCGAGAAACACCCCAAAGCGTGCGGCGCCGGAGCTCACACGGCCTCTCGGCACCGGCCGCAAAGCCCGGCCGCCGTATCTTCCACTTCGGCGAGGACGCGCCAGCACCGGGCGCATTTCATGCCGTCGGCCGCGGTTGCATGGACCGCTACTTCCGGCACGGCCGGGTCTCGGTAGGCGTCGTCCGGCGGGGGTTCCGCGCTCAGCGTGATCCGCGAGGCGATAGCGAGCTCCGCCAAGTCGTGGGACGCCAAGTCTGCGAGCAGGTCGGCGTCTGCGTGCACGCAGGCCTGCGCTTCCAGGCTTGAGCCGATCTGGTGATCGCGCCGCATGATCTCGAGCGCGCTGGTGATGAGGTTTCGTACCCGTCGCATCTTGGCGAATGAACCTGCGACGGCGTCGTTCTGCCACGCTTTCGGTATCTCCGGGAACGTCCGCAGGTGGACGCTCTCGGTCTCTGCCGGGTGTCGCTCCAACCAAGCCTCCTCCGCCGTGAAGCAGAGGACCGGTGCGAGCCAGGCGGTGAGGATGTCGTGCAGGAGGAACAGCGTTGAGCGCGCGGCGCGGCGCCGTTGGGAGTCGGCCCGATCGCAGTAGAGCGAGTCTTTCCTGACATCGAAGTAGAAGGATGAGAGGTCGTTGGCGCAGAAATTGTGGAGCGTCCGGTAGAACGCCTGAAAGTCGTACGAGGCGAAGGCGTCAACGCGGGTCCGCTCCAGTTCGTGGAGCCGGTGCAGGACCCACTTTTCGAGGTCCGGCATTTCCTCCACGCTGATCTGTTCGGCCTCGCTGAAGTCGGCCAGGTTGCCCAGGACGAAGCGGAGCGTGTTCCGAAACCGGCGGTAAGCATCCGAGATTCCGGCCAGCACCTGGTCCCCAATTCGGAGGTCGCCCGTGCTGTCGCTCAGCGCAACCCAGAGCCGAAGGATGTCCGCACCCTGGGTGTCGTTGATTTCCTGCGGCCGCACGATGTTGCCGGCGCTCTTCGACATCTTGCGCCCGTCTCCGTCAAGGACGAACCCGTGCGTAAGGACGCTGCGGTACGGTGCCCGGCCGCGGGTGCCACAGCTGGCGAGGAGCGAGCTGTGGAACCATCCGCGGTGCTGGTCGGTCCCTTCGAGGTAGAGGTCGGCCGGCCAGTGCTGGTCTGGATTGTTCTCAAGCACGAACGAGTGCGTGCAGCCGGAATCAAACCACACGTCCAGGATGTCGCTGGTGCGATCGAAGTTGTCCGGATCGCGGTCGGGCCCGAGGAACTCCGAGGGGGGACGCGTAAACCACGCGTCGGCACCTTCGGCCTCGACCGCCTCGACGACCCGTTGGAGCACGGCTTCATCCCGAAGCGGCTCGCGCGTGCGGCGATCGACAAAGACCGGAATAGGAACCCCCCATGCGCGCTGTCGCGACACACACCAGTCCGGTCGGTGTTCGATCATCCCCCGAATGCGGTTCCGGGCACTGGCGGGGACCCATTCGGTCGCGTCAACGGCGGCAAGCGCCTTGGCCCTCAGCCCATGTGATTCCATGCTGATGAACCACTGCTGGGTCGCCCGGTAGATCACCGGTTGCTTGGATCGCCAGGAATGCGGGTAGCTGTGGACGTGCTTTTCCGTGGCCAGGAGCTTTCCGCGCTCATCGAGTGCTGCCAGTACGGGCTGGTCGGCCTTGAAGACGTGGATGCCAGCGAAGCGCGGCACGATATCGCTGTACCGACCGTCGTCCCCGACGTACTCCGTGACCTTGAGACCCACGCGCTGGCCCAGCTCGAAGTCATCGTCACCATGGGCCGGCGCCACGTGGACCAGGCCGGTTCCCTGGTCCGTCCCTACGAAGTCGGCGGCATGAAGCGGCACGGGGTGGTCATACCCCGCGATGGGATGTGAGCAGACCGTGCCCGTGAGCAGCGAGCCGGACAGCGACGCGATCGGCTCGAACGCCTCGATGCTCGCGGCCGCGACGATCGCGGGAACCCGCGCAGTGGCGATGACCAGTCGGTCGCCGGGCCGGATCCCGGAAGACGGGACACACCGCTGGACTTCAAGGACCGTGTAGTCGATGTCGGGGCCGAACGCGATCGCCCGGTTGGCGGGCAGGGTCCAGGGGGTGGTGGTCCAGATCACCACGTCGGCTCCCTCCAGCGCGGGAGCGGCGGGTTGCGAGATCGGAAACCGGACGAACACGGCCGTCGACGTGATGTCCCGGTACTCGACCTCGGCCTCGGCCAGCGCAGTGCGTTCCACCGGCGACCACATGACGGGCTTCAGGCCCCGATACAGGCTCCCTTCAAGCAGGAACTTGCCGATTTCCCGAACAATCTGTGCTTCCGCCTTGAAGTCCATCGTCAGGTACCGGCCGGCCCAGTCCCCGACGACAAACAGCCGCCGGAAGTCCTCCATCTGGACTCCGATCCACTTTTCGGCGAAGGCCCGGCATTCGCGGCGGAATTGCGCGATCGGCACGTCCTCACGGGACTGCTTTCGCTTGCGGTACTCCTGCTCGATCTGCCATTCGATCGGCAGGCCATGGCAGTCCCATCCGGGAATGTAATGGGCGTCGAAGCCCGCCATCTGTCGGGTTCGGTTGACGAAGTCCTTGAGGATCTTGTTCATGGCGGTGCCGATGTGGATCTGGCCGTTGGCGTACGGCGGCCCGTCGTGAAGGATGTACTTCGTGCGCCCCCTGGCGGTTTCGCGCAGCCGGGCCCACAGGTCCATTTCTTCCCACCGCGCGATCATCTCCGGTTCGCGTGCTGCCAGCCGTCCACGCATGGGGAAGCCAGTCTTCGGCAGGAACAGGGTTTCGCGGTAGTCAGGTCGGGAACTCATGAAATTGTATCCCGTGGCGGTCCTTCTTCTGCCGCGATGGCCCGGGTACGACTTACGTCCTGGGACATGGCCGAGATCAAGGCGTTGGAGTTGGCGAACTTCCGTTCGGAACGAAGCCTGCGCGAAAAGGCGACTCGAACCCGCTCCCCGTACAGGTTGCCCTGAAAGTCCAGGACATGCGCCTCCAGGATTCGCGTGGTCCCTGCGAACTGCGGCCGGGTGCCAGTGCTGATTGCTGCCGGCAGCCAGCCACGCTCCGGTTGACTTTCGATCCACGTCCACCCGGCGTAGACACCGTCGAGCGGCGCAAGCTGAGAGTGATAGAGGAGATTTACCGTCGGGAAGCCGAGCCGGCGGCCGCGCGTTTCTCCACGTCGGACCCGACCTTCCACCTCGAAGGGCGCCCCCAGGGCCTGCGCTGCTTCGTCTACGCGGCCTTCAGAGATCGCCTTTCGAATTGCCGTCGATCCGAACGCGACACCGGCATCATCGGTAACCGGGTCGACCACCGTCAGCCCGAAACCGGCGCTCGGGGCGAAGCGGGCGAGCCCTTCGGCGTCACCTGCTCGTCCGGTGCCGAACCGAAAGTCGTGTCCCACCACGATGTGCCTGGCCGCCAGCGTGCGCGCCAGCACGTCTTCCATGAACGCATCAGCGGTAAGTGAAGAGAAGGCCAGTGAGAAGCGTTGTACGTAGAGGATGTCCACGCCGGCTTCCGCAAGCTTGCGCGCCTTGCTGCGCAACGGAGTCAGGCGGCCGGGGGCGGATTCCGGTCTGAGCACGGACGCCGGATGCGGCTCGAACGTCAGGACGGCGCTACGGGCGTCGCCCGTCGCGCCTGCGGTCTGGCAGGCAACGGCAAGCAGTCTCTGATGCCCGAGATGAACGCCATCGAAATTGCCGAGGGCGACCACCTGGCCCTGGCGTGAGGCGGGGCGTCCCGGCTGCACGCGGACGAGTTCCATGAGCACTCACGGTCCAGAACCGAACGGGACCGGCACTATAGGGGCTTAGGTCGCTGCCTAGCCAGTGGCGTCGGCCAGTGCCTCGAACTTGGCGAGAGACGGGACCACGACCCTCGCTGCGGGTGCCGCCTACCTCGCCGGCTGGCATGCTAGCGATCGAATTCGTGCGATCACCGGAGCACGGAGAGAGCTCGTCGCAAGCATGCGCCCGATCGTGATCATTCCTGCCCGCATGGCGGCGAGCCGCCTGCCTGGCAAGCCGTTGGCCGACATCTGTGGGGTACCGATGGTGGTCCGCGTGCTGCGCCAGGCGGAGGCGGCGGAGGTCGGCGACGTGGCCGTCGCCTGCTGCGACGCCGAGGTCGCGGATGCGGTTGCAGCTGCCGGCGGGCGGGCTGTGATGACCACTCCCGATCTCGCGTCGGGTTCGGACCGTGTGTGGGAAGCGCTCGGTGTCCTTGATCCCGCAGGAAAGTGCGACGTCGCGGTCAACCTGCAGGGCGACCTGCCCGACATATCGCCCGCGGCGATCCGTCAGGTGCTCGCGCCGCTGGAGGTGTCGGCCGTCGACATCGGGACCCTGGTGGCGCCCCTCGGATCTGGCGAACTCGACGACCCGGCGGTCGTCAAGGCGCACCTTGTGACGCCGACCCCGAGCTCAACCGTCATGATCACCACCTTCTCGCGGACGGTATCCGGGCCTGACGAGCGTCTCCGGCATCACGTCGGGATCTATGCGTGGCGGCGCTCGAGCCTGGGCCGGTTTGTGGCCCTGCCCCCGAGCGAGCGCGAGCAGGCGATGCGGCTGGAACAGCTCCGGGCGCTGGACAACGGCATGCGGATCGATGGAGGATTGGTTGACGCGGCTCCGGCCGGGGTCGACACTCCTGCCGACTTGGATTCAGCGCGCCGCCGCCTGTGCACGTGACCGTCTTCGTTGTCCCGCGGCACCGTTGCCGCCCTGCCAAACGGTGTTGCCTATGAGCCGGCCTCTCCAAATCGCGTTTCAAGGTGAGCTGGGCGCGCACTCGCACATGGCGTGTCTCAACATGTTCCCGGATTCGGAGGTCGTTCCGTGCCCCGCGTTCGAGGACTGCTTTCAGCAGGTACGCAGCGGCGGTGCCGACCGCGCTTTCATTCCCGTGGACAACTCCGCGGCCGGGCGGGTCGCCGACATTCATCGGCTGTTGCCGGCATCAGGCCTCCACATCATCGGTGAGCATTTCGCAGCCATCAGCCATCATCTCATGGCCCGGCCCGGCACCTCCCTGGCGAGCATCCGGCAGGCTGCCAGCCACTTCCATGCGCTGAGTCAATGCCGAAAGTTCCTGCAGTCCAACAAGATTGAGCCGTTTCTGTTCGAGGATACGGCCGGTGCCGCCCGTCATATCGCCGAAGCAGACAGTCGCGCGGAGGCGGCGATCGCATCGGAGCTCGCGGCCGAACTCTATGGATTGGAGATCGTCGCGCGCGAGATCGAAGATGACCCCGGCAACACGACTCGCTTTCTGGTGCTTGGACTGGAGTCGATTGAACCCGAGGCCAATTCCGAGCACACGATCACCTCTCTGGTGTTCCGGGTCCGCAACATTCCTGCGGCGCTGTACAAGGCGCTGGGCGGCTTCGCGACGAACCGCGTCAACATGTTCAAGCTTGAAAGCTTCATGGTGGATCGTTCGTTCGCGTCGGCCGAGTTCTATGCGGACATCGAGGGGCATCCTGAGCACCCGAACGTGGCCCTGGCACTGGAGGAACTTGGCTTCTTCTCGCGGAGTGTCAGGGTGCTTGGCGTGTACCCGGCGTCGAAGTTCCGCCGCGACGGGACTACCTAGAAGGGCGGGCGGCCCAGACTGATGACCTGGGGACCCTATTGCTGCCGGAGGTCGGACATCACGCTTCGCTGATCCATTCCTCCACCAACCGACGCGCGATCGACACCTTCCCGGGCAGCCGAAAGGTCTCGTTCTCGGGGCTCGCGCGCAGTTCCTCGCGGGTGAACCAGCTGGCCTGTTCCAGTTCGTCCTCGTCGATCTGCAGTTGATCGTCTGCGGTCTCGGCCCGAAATCCCAGCATCAGCGACGAGGGGAAGGGCCACGGCTGGGAGTGGCGGTACTCGGGGCGGCCAACGACGCGCAGCCCTGCCTCCTCAGCGACTTCGCGAATGACGGTCTCCTCCATGCTCTCACCGATCTCGACGAAGCCCGCGAGCGTGGAATGCATGCCGGGCGGCCACGTCGCCTGGCGGCCCAGCAGGCACCGATCCTTGTGCGTAACCAGCATGATGACCGCCGGGTCGACCCGGGGAAACCAGCGTTCGCCGCACGTCGGTCGATCGCAGACGCGGGCGTGCCCGGCGTCGATCGACGATGTCGGCGAGCCGCACTTCCCGCACCATCGCGCGCGCCGGTGCCAGTACAGCAGACCGCGGGCGGCCGCCATGATCGCTCCGTCGTCGCGGGTCACCAGCGGCGCCAGGGACCGCAGATCGGCAAACACGCCCCCGGTCCCGGCAAGGATGTCGGCCAGCGGGTCGTCGGCCGCCGAGATGTCGCATGCATAGTGCGGCACGGCGTCACGCTCGCCGAGAAAGACGGTGTCATCCGCGGACTTCACAATCTCCCGGGCGAGCGCCCCCTGCTGCCAGAGCGGCTGCGGGGTGACTTCGTCCTGAACGTGATGGCGGTTGCGCCACAGCGCGAGCACGCGCACATCGCGGCCGGATTGAATGGCCTGGAGCCAGCCGGTTTCGGCGCGCCGCGAGTGGGCCCGGTGCAGTGGATATCCGCTGTAGAAGTTGGTGGCAGGCATGGGCGACGTGAAGCTACTTGAAGGACGGTGGCGTGCAAGCGTCGTGAGCGATTGGCAGGGTGTGCCGTCGAAGCCGCTGCCTGCCGTTGGCAGGTGCACCGACAGCATGACGAACCAATTGCGTCCGGTATAGTCGAAAAAGGCCTGGCGCGGGCCGGAACGAGAGGTTCGCGTGACAGAAACTGGCGGCTTGCTGGAGCTTGGCGCGGCTGGCGACCCGGAGGCCAAGGGCCCACCGGCAGCGGATCAGGAGCAGGGAACGGATTCCGGTCAGCCTGCGTACCTGGTGCTGGCGCGGAAGTACCGTCCGTCGACGTTCGAGGACCTGCTCGGCCAGGAAGTGCTGGTTCGCACGTTGACCAACGCGTTCGAGCAGGGG
>JAPPED010000029.1 GCA_028824295.1 Rhodospirillales bacterium
AGCCGGCGGCTCGAGGCGAGGGTCCGGCGGTATCAGCGCCGCCTCGCCCGGCAGCGCCGCGGCTCGAGGCGGCGCGAGCGCACGCGGCGACGGCTGGCGCGCACGCAGCGGCGGATCGCGCAACGGCGCCGCGACTGGCAGCACCAGGTGAGCCGGTCGCTGGCCGGGGGCACGGTGGTGGTCGAAGCATTGCGGACGCGCGCGATGACGGCGTCGGCAAAAGGCACAATGGCGGCGCCCGGCCGGCACGTCCGGCAGAAGGCCGGCCTGAACCGTGAGATCCTGGCGACGGGCTGGAGCGGTCTCCGCGCGATGCTCGCCTACAAGGCGGCGCGGCTGGTCGCGGTGGACCCGGCCCACACCAGCCGGACCTGTGCGGCGTGCGGCCACGCGGACGCGGCCTCGCGCCGCAGCCAGTCGAGTTTCGAGTGCGTGGCCTGCGGCCATGCGGACCACGCGGACCTGAACGCGGCCCGCAACATCCGGCGTCGGGGAATGGCGCTGCTGCACGGCGAGGAGTGTTCGGGTTTGCCGACTCCTGTGACCCGTGAAACGGATCGACGGCTGGCAGCGTGAGCTGTCAAGTAATCGATATAAGCCCCATGTTCAAGCGAGTCGATCCGTCCTCCGGGCGCGGCAAGGTCGGTCTTGATGGCTATCCCGTTTCGCTCCGAGCTCTATTCCACGGTGCACAGGGCGAAGCGAGTTAGAGGTACTTGATCGCGGCCAGAACGATTAAGACGGTGGCTATCAAGTAGCCGATCAGGCGTCGCTCGAGGCTCACAATCGTCGCCTGCAGGTCGGCTCGGAGCGCGGCGAGGTCAGCCTTGGTGGCCAGCTGGGCGTCAGCTTGACTGACGGTTTTTGACGATTGCCTCGGCGGGCTTCGGGTCGGCGCCGGCCGTCTCGAGGTCCTGGATAGCCGCATGGGTGTCGATCGTGATGGTCATGGGCGGATTCTACCTGCTCCCGACAGGAGGCGCAGCGCGCCGAACAGGATGCCGTTGGCGATTGCTGCCAGGGTCTCGGTCCGGAGGGCCAGCCGTTGCACGGCCCGGGCCAGTTCCGCGCTTTGGCGCAGCCGGCTCCCGAAGTGCCGGAGCCTGCGGGCGCTACGCGGCCGGATCGGGGCGCGGAGCGAGATGACGCTGCGTCGGCGCGCGTGGTGACTCATGGAGCGAGCCCTTCCGGGTGCGACCAGGTAAGGAGTTAAGCAGGAACCACCTCCGACATTTTGTCTGACCTCGATCGCGATCGCGCGCGGGTCGAACCCCGCGTGGAGCGTGGTTGCCGTACAGGTCAGGGTGGACACTACGCCGCGTCGTCTACCTGACCGACGGCCATGAGCCTCAACATCAAGAACAACGAAACCTGCAGGCTCGCCCGATTCCATGCCAGCGTGCTCTGGCTCAGGCCGCCCATCTGTCAAAATCTTCGTCAAGGGAAAGGGTCTTCGCGAGAACCCCTAAGCGAGAACGGCCGTGTCGGATTGCAGGGGGCTCATCCGCGGTTGTCTGTAGGATGGACGTTCGCTACAGTTTGCCTTACAGAAAAGTAAGGAATAAAGGATATTGCAATGCATGCGACTGTGACGAGCAAGGGACAGGTGACGATCCCCAAGCCGATTCGGGACCGGTTGCACCTTGAGCCGGGTGACAAGATCGACTTCACCCTGGACGAAGCC
The DNA here is from genome assembly GCA_028824295.1 of Rhodospirillales bacterium. Lineage (NCBI taxonomy): Bacteria > Pseudomonadati > Pseudomonadota > Alphaproteobacteria > Rhodospirillales > Rhodospirillales bacterium. The sequence goes on from JAPPED010000029.1 coordinate 1,685, forward strand.
GGCGACTTGCGGGTTACACCCGTTACCGCGCCCGTGGCGAGATTGAAGGGCATGGTTCCCAAGCCCGGATCCCCCGTGAGCCTGGAGAAGATGGACGAAGCCATCGCGCGGGGTGCCACCCGAAAGCGATGATTGGCTTGGACACGAACGTCCTGGTCCGTTACATCGTTCAGGACGACCCCCGGCAGGCCGATGCGGCTGCGCGCCTTATCGAGGGCCGGTGCACCGCCCGCTCACCCGGATATGTCAGCGTTCCGGTGCTGGTGGAACTGGTGTGGGTGCTCGCAGGAGCTTACCGGTACGAGAGAGGGGTGGTCGCAGGGGTGATCCGCCAGCTTCTTCGAACGATCGAATTGCTGGTCGAGGATAGCGATGTGGCCTGGTCTGCCCTGCGGGAATTCGAGGCCGGCGCTGCAGACTTCGCGGACTGCCTGATCGCCCATCGAAACCGCGCCCGTGGGTGTACGCAGACGTTCACGTTCGACCGCGCCGCCGCCCGCGGCCGCCACTTTGCGCCGGTGCCTTGACCGGCAATCCACGATATCGAGAAGGCACTGCCCCACTTTGTCCAGCCGGCGTGAACTCCGGAACATCAAGGGACAATATCCGGTGTTTGTCCACGGCCATACGAAGGCCGACGGACGCACCACTTGCTGCAGTGAGCGAAGAGCTATTGGCCGCCTTCGGGATGTTGCCACGGATCGAGCAACTGAATATCGAAGCTCCGAAAATCCTTCACATTGTGGGTGACGAGGGTCAAGTCATGCTGAATGGCGGCCGCCGCGATCTGCGCATCGGCTGCGGAAGGGCGATGGCCGGTACGATCCCCGTCCCCCAAGAGTCGCCCCCAGACTGCCGCTACCTTCCGCACGCCTCTGACAAGTTCCCCGATGGTCTGTACCGCAAGAAAGAGGTCGCTCGGGGTCTGTGCCTCGATCCAGTGCAGAACGGTCTTGTCAGGTCGTGGCCTGACGGTCTCGCTGATCACATTGGTGTCCATGAGAAAGGCCATTAGGCGAGATCGGCAGATCGTCCCGTAGAGTGGTCACGCTCGACCGTGAACGCGGCGTCGGTCAAGGGTGAAGCGCGGAAGAAAGCGACCAGCTCAGCGCCCGTCCTCGCCCTTGGTGCGGTCAGTCTCGGTTGCAGGGATCGCCGGATCAGTTCGGCGTCCTCGCCGCCGGAACGCAGAGCGCCAGCGATGGCCTTGACGAGGGGTGCGTCTTGCGAGGGTACTGTGACCTCGACGCGCTTGGCGCCAGCAGTAGCGATCCTCTTGCGGTGACCGGCGACGCGGGATGCCTGTCGGGTCTTCAGATTTGAGGGATTCACGGTCGCGCATCCCGTCCGGTAACGTTTCCGGATAATTGGGGACGGGCAGTTCGTATGTCGAGTGCGACTACAAGCACGATTCCGCAGCCCCGAAAATGGCGGCTTTCGAAGGAGAGGGTTCCCTCCCTCTCCTCGCCATTTGAGAAAGCCCGTAAGGTGTCAGTAAAGATCGAGTCGGTTGTGCCCGCCGGCATGGTGTAACAAGCGTCCGTTGTCCGATCATCTCCGGTAATCGGTGAAGTTCCGTCAGCCGCGAGGCGAAACGCGGGTGTTGGCGCGGCTGCGCGCTACGGATGCGCGATGTAGATCCGCTTCGGTTGCAGCCCCGATGCCCGTGCGGGTGCGGAGAGCGCCGGCCGACTGTGCGGCGCGATGGCTGCTAACGCTCGGGCGGCGTGATCGTGGCGGGCGTCAGCGCATCGAAGATGCCCGTAAAGCGTCCGTGCGAGCCGTCGTCTTCAGCGAACAGCACGTCGGTCGAGCCGACCACACGCCGGGGATTGCCGTCCACGTCCGGGACGTTCGAGAACTGCCCCTGCCACGTCCCGGCGCTGCGCACGATGGTGCGGTCGGGATGGGCGACGGTGACCGCGTCATCGCCGAAGGCCCCGCTTGCGCCAAACGAGGCTTCGAAGCGCACATCGTAGTCGGCGGGCAGCGCCGCGGGATCGGGCCCCTGCCACGGTACGGCCGGAAAGAGATGGCGACCGGGTGCGGTCTCAATCGGTTCCAGGCACCCGAGGCACCCGGTGAGGCGGTGCTCGCCGAAGTCGGCGGTCAACGAGAGCTGCCCGGTGAATTCCGTGACCCCGGTGGACCCGGCCAACTCCTCCCACGCCCGTCCGTAGTGATACGTGTACAGGCCGCCCATCCCGCCGACGTAGGTGGCGGTGCCCGCGAGCGGGAGGTCGGGCGGGGAGGCCGGATCCAGCTCCGGGCCATCCACAAAGACCCCGCGCGTGGCGGCTTGGTATGCCTCGAAAGGGACGTCCGGCGGGTAGCTCAGCCACCATCCCGCCGCGAGGTAGTCGGCGGGGTCGGCGGCATTCCACGAGGCGAGGGCGTACAGGAGCACCCGCCCGTCGTAGTGGTTGTCCACCAGGATCCATTCACGGCTGGAATGGTTGGGCTGGACGGGCCGGGGAAGGAAGAGGCCCCAGGTCAGGTCCACGTCGCGGGCGGTATTGAGGGTCCGGGTCGGGCCGCCGGGGGTCGGCACGTCGATGCTGAGCACGCCGTCCACGAAGGACGTCTGCGTGCGAAACGGCTGGGGCTCGGGCGTGAGCGTGGGGATTTCGACCGGCGGCAGCGGCTCCGGCTCGGCTACGACCATGCCCCCACCCCCGCCTCCGCACCCGCTGAGAGGCAGTATTGCTCCCGCCATGGCGACGATGAGCACTTGCTGGAATTTCATCAGGTTCCTCCCCTTCTCCCAGGGCAAATCGGTACCCGGAGTTCGCTTGAGGCAGCGGCGCATTATGCAGAGGCTCGTATCCGCGCGCTGCTAGCACACCGGCCAGCGCACCCTGGCGTACCTACCGGTGATCGGTGCGCTGGAGCGGCTACTCGCGTGCGGGCCGGAGAGGAACGTGGCGCACCCGGTGTCTGCCTCGTCGAACGCGGTCATCGGCGGCTCGGGTGAAGGGTGGCGAGCGGGGCCTTTGCGAGTCCGGGCGGGATCGCGAACGCTACGTCGCGGCCATTGCTGGGACACGGACAGGTGCACCGGGCGCCATCGGGAAACGCGGGTGCGACGGATTCAGGCTGGACGGTCCCGGCGAGACCCGGGTGGTCGGGAACACCGGAAGAAGAGATGCGGGCAGTGCGGCGCCGGCCGGTCAATGCGGCGCGCCCGGGTCCTGCGCTTCGGTCCCGGGGACCGCCCGCCCGGTCAGGTCCGGTGCGCGCGACTGTGCCAGTCGTGGCCTAGGCGAGGAGAAGCCCACGGGCAGTCAGTCGCGAGCCGGGCTACCCGTGGTAGGAATTTCGATGCGTGACCGCCGGCGTCCGGCGTTCGGCTTCCGGAGACGGCTGCGGGTGGGCTCTACCAACGCCGGTCGCACGGCGCGACGTTAGGCACGCGGTCAACCGATACCAAAATGCAACAGTGTGACAAAACTTGGTCGGCAGGCCACGGCGTGGGCGGTGCGCGGGTGGACGGAAATAGCCAGACGATAAGGCGCTGGGTCGACCGCCGGCGCCCCTTTTGTACGGTGGCACGCCAGCACTCTCACGGCGTATCCAAGATGATCCGCGAACCTGGCGTGCCGCCCCCGAGGACATCGCCCCGGGCCGATACGGCCCTTGTAGCGGGAACGTGTCCTCGGACGGCTTCGGGAGTCAGCGGCGCCGAACCGTGGCGGCTGCCCGTCTCCATTCGAGCGACGAGCAGGGAGAAGCCAGAATGAGAACCGGCCTGACAGTAGGCGTGCTGACCACGCTCGTGGCTCCTGCCGGCTGTGGCGGCGGCAGCACGGCAGTCAATCTGCCTCGGCGGGCGGTGGGTACGGTGGCCCGCCGTATTCGATCGCATGGGGTCCGAGGCCGGCCTCTTCGAACCTCCCTGCATTCGTCAGCGCGGAAGACGGGTTCGGGGGCGTAGCAGCCGGCGGGCTGACGCGGGTTGCACCGAACGGTGCGCGGCAATCTTTCCTAGTGGATGGCGCCGGACGGACGGCTGACGAGATGTCGGTGCCCGTGGTGTACGACGAGGATGTCGGGAACCACGTACACAAGATCACCGACGGTGCGCGCATCGTCGGGCGCGTGCCATTCTCGGTACCGCGCCTGGGACCGGTGTTCGCACCTTCACCGGCTTGATATCGGGCACCGAGCCGGACCTGTCGAGCTACCCGCAGGAGGTGCTGGGCACGTGGGCCCGGGAGGGAGAGGCCGGCGCGTTCTGCAGCCGGAGCCCGTCCCCGCTAGCGTGCCTGTCCGAAGGTCGCGGTGGGTTTCCGACGCTGCTGGCGGCGTCGGTAGGGCGCATCAGTATTCGGACATAGCAGCCTTGACGTGGGGCCTTGGTTTGCGTTCCCGTCTCCCCGTCTGGATGGCCGCCAGCCCGGAAGTGGTCCGTGTTCCCGACAATTTTGTCGACATCTGCACCTGCGTCGCCGTCGACAGGTTTCCGTCGAGGCGGGTTGCCGCAAGTGAATTGCGGTGCATTGACTGGGGTCTATACGACTGTCTTCGCCCCCTATGGACCGACTGGGCGGGTGTTGCCCGGCTGCTGTTCCGTCACCCGCCAAGACCGCCTTGTGCCCGCACAACGGGCGCTATCGGCCCTTCGCCGGACGGCCGACGGACGGTGGGCGATAATGCGATTTCCGTCCTCCGTTCGGCGTCACGCCCCCACCTGGCCAGCCCGATCCGAAGTCCCTCGGACCCTTTTGACACCAGCTCGCCGCGGTTCGTTCAGTCGGCTCCCGCTCCCATCCATCCCCTTCAGGAATTTGCAAGAACCTCCGGACAGGAGATCCGGGCTCGCCGGGGCTGCAGAACGCGAAGGGCAGGGTCAATTGGCCATTTGCTCTGTGTACGCAGCACGAAGCATTGCGATGCAGTGGACCGTCGGCCTTGAGGGCCTTGATATCGCCGTCATTTGTTGAGTCTGGAGACGTAGCCGCTTGTCACTGTTTGTGGTTGTCGGAAATGGCGTTGTTGTGTACACGTTACTCGCTACGCAATGGCGAGTGTTGAACTCCGGTGATGGATTCGGCTGACAAGGCAAGGGGCAGCAATGTCCGGCGAGTAAACGCCAGATCAGTGGATCCTGTACTGGGTGCTTGCGTTGTGCGCCATTGCAGGCAAAATGGGCGCGAGCTTCCTTGGGAGCTTCGTTCGGGAGAGTGCGAAAGTTGGCTGCGAGCAGGTGCGTCCTGTCTTGTGGACTTCGTATTTGCTTTATCCTATCCTCTTCCAAACGTGCGCCAAATGCACTCTTTAGGCCTCCCCATCGAGGCCGCTTCTTTAGCAAGAGGAGAGCCTCGACCTATGTTGAGTTACAGGAACCTGATGACGGTCGCCGCGGTCGCGGCCCTTGGTATCAGCCTGGCAGCCTGCAGCAGCAGCAGCAGCGACGATCCTGACCCGGTTGAAGAAACGCCACCGGCCGAGGAGACTATGGCTCCGGAGCCCGAGCCCGCGACGCCGTCCGACTTGGAAACCACTCAGGAGGCAGCGGCTGATGCGGCTGCAGCGGCCAAGACAGCGTCGGATGCTGCCGACATGGCTGCAGATGACGCCGAAGAGGACACGGCGAACATCGCAACCCTCCAGACTGGCGAAATGGCGAAAGCGTACGCCATGGCGGCCCGTACCGCGGCCAGCATGGCGATGGATGCGGCCGACACGGCGATGGACGCGGCCGATGCTGCTGCCGCCGCGACGACCGCATCGGCCGCGGGCGCGGCCAATGCAGACGCCGAAGACGCTCAGGCGGATGCCGAAGCCGCTCAGGCGGACGCCGAAGATGCTGCCATGAAGGCGTCTGAAGCCGCGATGACGGAGCTCCACATCGACGGCACCATGAAGAACGTAGGCGACAGTTCTGTCGACGCGAACATGGGCGAGTTGATCGACCGCGAGGACGGCGAAATCACGATGCGCACAGGCCGTGTGGCCGTTGTGAATCGTGCGGTTGCCGCAATTCCTGGGCGGGCGTTCGATGACAATGAGGACGGCGACGCTACCCCACTCGATCCCTCGGATGACGTCACCTACAGACAGGCTGTTGCGGCGCAAACGTTCGCGATTGGCAAGGTTCTCGATACGACCGACGACATGGCCCGCCTGACACTGGTGACCGGACGTGCCGGTACCACGATGGTTAGGGTCTTTGCCGACGGTCCTGCTAGCGACGATCCCGGCGCTAGCGGCGTTACCGCCGTGGACGACGATGGCATGGTTGACATCTCTTCTGGCCAGGATGGTTCGGCGCTGGTCGTACTGAGGTCTATCGGCATGTTCCACGAAGCCATGACCGATGCGACTCCCCCCACCGGCACTACCCCTGTCGCTGATGCCCTTGACTTCACGGATGAGATCCCCGTTGATTCCGAAGCAGTTGAGGTATTTTCGTACACGAGTGGCGACCCGGCGACTACGACCTACGTCGTGGTAGAGAGTCGGACCAGAAACAGCGACGGCGACGTCACATCCATGTCACTACGGGCGGTTGACGTCGAAGCGGCAGCGGCGGTGCCTGACACTGTCGCTGATGCCGACACTGATGCAGATATGGCTCGTGTGATGGCGGCCCTTCCTTCGTTGGAGGAATACAGTCACATCCACTTCGGCGTGTGGGCAAACCTTGTGGATAACGAGGACGGCGACAACGCCAGGATTGGCAGTCTCGGCATCGGTTTCGTGCAGAACTACGATGACTCCGGCATCACCACGGGGCACGTCACTGGTACCGCCACCTACAGTGGAGACTGGGTTGCTATCGTGCGACCGAGCCACTCTAGCGCGTTGGCTAGCGAAAACGGTAGTGCAACCCTTACCGCGAACTTCTCGGAGGACGAGTTCACGGGCGAGTTGATGGGTCTTGCCACTCTCGAGGGAGAGCTTTCCGGCAACACATTCTCGGGCACGGACGCAATGGTCGAGCACGAGCGCATGGATGAGGATGGCACCTTCGCTGGTTCGTTCAGCGGAGCCATATATGGTGAGGACGGCGCGGAAGCCGCTGGCGTCTTCAGCTTTGACGGTGGCGATGCTGGTGCATTTGTCGGTGCCTTCGGTGGCAGGGACGACAACCAGTAGGTCCTGACCGTTTGACGGCCTTTATTGGCATTGGCGCCCGATCCGTCGCTGGATCGGGCGCCTTTTTTTGTTCCATTGAGGAGGGATTGATCGGAGAAGCGGTGTGATGAAGCTGACTGGAAGACGGGTCGATTGGTGAGAGAGAAAACACCATGCAGCCCTCAGGGCCCGGTGCCCGCTTTCCGGTGAGCTGCTTCGAACGACGCCTTCCATCCTTGCGCTTCCATCCTTGCAAAAGTACCCGGTTCGTGCAGCTTCTGAGTCTGTCCGGCATCCACGATCAACAGGCCCGACCGGTTTTCAATGGCATGTCGTGGAAGGGAGCGTCCTCTTCGTCTGCCTCAGGTGGCGAGCTTCTCTCCCCATGTCGGCCGAGGAGTGTCGTTAACCTCGCGCCACGGAGGCCTTCCATGGTGCGTCCGGCTGGACAGCAAGTACGAACACACCAATTCCCCATTCTCTTTTCGGCAAAACGCTTGGTACGTCAACGCCGTGAGTACGAGTGACGGAGCCCCGGAATGAACTATTTCCGGCCGATCTGAAGGTCCTCCCGGGGCATGGCACGGTGCTGCAACTGTCGTTTGACCTGCGGCCAGCGTCATTGTGGCCCCCGCGGCATACTATTTTCTGGGGTCGAGGTGGAGCTGCCAAACAACTAATGATTGTTCTTCCGCGTTCCACTTGACGCCAGCAATGCCCGCCGGTCCGGTATTGGCATTACGCCCGGAAGTCATTAGAATTTAGTCGCGCTCTTACGTATCCTCCTGCAGCGCGATGCCGGTGTTGAGAAGCAAAGGACGAATGGCTATGCCGACGAAACTACTGACGGCTGTTTTCTTGGGCCTTGCACTAATCGTTACCGCGGCCTGCAGTGGTTCGTCTCAAAAGAAGGCGACTGCGGACGCCGAGACGAGAGCGGAGCAAGCGGAGACAAGGGCCGAAGAAGCTGAGACGAGAGCGGAGCAAGCGGAGACAAGGGCTGAGGACGCGGAGACGAGAGCGGAGCAAGCGGAGACAAGAGCTGAAGACGCGGAGACGAGAGCGGAGGACGCGGAGACAAGAGCTGAAGACGCGGAGACAAGAGCTGAAGACGCTGAGGAGAGAGCAGAGGACGCCCAGGGGGCGCAGCAGACCGCCCAACAACAGCAGGCAGAGCTTCAAGAACAACTGACCGAAGCCGAACGGGCCGAACTCAGTGCTCGCGCTAGCTCGTTTAGGCCGACGCTTGACGGGCCTGGTATGGGGTCGGTGACCGTTGAGTGGCCACGCGGGGGGAGCCTGACATTTAGGCCCGCAGGGACTCTCACCCCTGGCTCGGCTGCGCCTAGTGTTCCTGGCGGCTGGCGCAGCGCTGGCTTTACCGGTCAGAGCGGATCGGCTACTGCACTGGTCAACGAAACCGTCTACCTCTACACCAACATCCAGGCGCCTGGCAACAGGGAGTTCTGGAAGAAGTACGGAGGTGAGGATCTTCCTATAACGCAACAGCAAGTCACCGACGGTTTGGTAGTGCCAAGTACCTCTGTCAGCAGAACAAGAAGCGATCCTAACGATCCCACATCAGCCTATGTATCGGCCTCAACAAGCGGAAGCTACGACGGCGTAGGCGGCAGGTTTTCGTGCACTGGCGACGAGAATGCCTGTACGGTCACAAGGAGCAGCGGCGCAACCACCATTGGAGGTAGTTGGACGTTCAAGGCCACGAATCTTAGGTCGGGCGCACCTGTGGATCAAGATGACGCGTACCTCTATTTCGGCATTTGGTCCTCCATCCCGGACGGCATCTCCGGGACCTACGACTTCGACTACATCGCTGGAGGCGGAGCCGTATCAGGAAGCGCGTTAATCGGCTTCGACACCCTTACGGGTTCGGCGACGTTTCGCGGCGGCGCTGTCGGCAGATACGCGACGCTCGCCGGGGTAGGCCGGGCTGCAAAGATCGGCACATTTACCGCTACCGCCACCTTGAACGTTAATTTCGGCGCGGCCGATGCCGAAGGCACCCTTAGTGGCCGCTTAACTGACTTCCGCGAGGATGGCAGTTCCCTCACAGGCTGGAGTGTGACGTTGGGAAGTGCTGGTGATGTCAGCACGCCTGCGGCTATCAGCGGTGCGGCTGTGGCTACCGTCACGAATGGCACCGTGGCGAACATCGGTGGCGTGCCGGTGGGCGGCGATTGGGGTGCCACCTTTCACGGCAGCGCCAACACTGTCACGGGACTTGACGACCGCACCAAGTACCCGGCCGTCGACTTGGCTGGCGTGACTGGCTGGTTCGACGCCACAAGTGATAGTGCCTCGCTGGCGGGTGCGTTCGCGGCGAAATCACCCGGCAATTAGCCGTCTTTCAACCGGGAGGGCTATGCCCTTCCCGGTTCCCTCTCCCCTGGCGCCTGCCACTTGCTCGCGTCGGGGGTTCATTTTGTCCGACGCCATGCCCCGAGGGGTGTTCTCCGATGCGTTGCTTTCTTGCAACCGTGGCCCTTCTGGTCTCGCTTCCGGCCGCCGCATTCGCGACCACGCACGAGCTGGACCCGGACGACCTCGAAGCGCAGTTCCAGAGAGGCATGGCTGCGGTCGGGCAGGCCATCGCCACGCCAGACGCCGACCACCGGGACGCCCTCCTAGATGAGGCGATCGCAGCATTCCATGGCATGCTGGTTGCCAACCCTGGCCTTGTCCGGGTCCGTCTCGAGCTAGCCCACGCCTTCTTCCTCAAGGGTGAGGACTCTCTGGCCCGCCAGCACTTCGAGGAGGTCCTTGCTGGTGACGTGCCGCCTGCTGTCAGGGCCAACGTCAACCTCTTCCTTGCCGAGATCCGCGCCCGCCGGCGCTGGAGCTTCAACTTGGGTTTTGCCTTGGCGCCCGACACCAACATCGGTGCCACGTCGGAAGAGCGCATCATCTATATCTACGGCCTGCCGTTCGAGCGCGACGCGGAGGACCTGGCGACGTCAGGCGTCGGTCTCTCTGCGTGGCTCAGCGGCGAGTACCAGTACCCGCTGGGTGACCGCCGCCGCCTGCGGGCCGGCGCTGACGTCTCCCAACGCGATTACGCCGGGAGTCGCTTCGACCAGACCTTCGTATCGGTGCACGGAGGGCCGCGCTGGCTGGTGGGCACGAATGCGGAGGCGAGCATGCTGGCCAGCGCACAGCGACGCTGGCTCGGCGGCGGTCAGTTCTACGACGCGTACGGCGCACGACTTGAGGCCGCCCGCCGGATCAGCGGCCAGGTGACGACGTTCGCACGGGCGTCGTATCACGATCGAAGCTACCGCACAGAGACTCACCTCGACGGCCCGGTCGCCGACATCATCTTGGGCGGAGTTTGGATCGTGCGTTCGACGGTCCGTGCGGACGGAGCGCTTGGCTGGGGACAGGAGCGCACTGAAGTGGAACGGTGGCGTCACCAACGGAAATGGCTTCGGTTGGGGGTGTCGGTAGCACTGCCCCTGGGGTTCACCGTTGGCGGCAGCGGCGAGATGCGCTGGACGGACTACGAGGGCAACTGGCATCCGCACACCCTGGGCGGGGAGCCGCGCGAGGACCGGACGCGTTCTCTCCGACTCTCGGTTTACAACCGGGCTTTCGCCTGGCGGGGCTTCAGCCCGCGCCTGTCCCTGGTGCACGAAGTGCGCGAGACGAATGCGCAGCTCTACGACTACCGGCGAACCGGCGGCGAACTCAGCTTGGTGCGGGTGTTCTAACCTTTTCCTGACGAACTGCACAGGTCAGGACCTGTGTCTAGCAATACGGGGGCCGCACACCGTCCGGAGCATGCAGTCGGTTAGCGCCCCATAATTCGGAATGCATGAGACGGGCACGTAGACCGCTAGCGACCGTGGCCGCAGGTATTGCTGGTGTCACCAGACACGTCCATGGCTGCACTACCTGTCCCGCAGCCGATACCCATGGATCAGGAGCTGGAAATCCTAGAACGAGGCCCGCCAGCCAGTCATGATCGTGAGCCACGGCCGGGCTTCCGCGTCGTGCCCGGCATGGCGGGTGGCAACGGCTCCCAGCCGGAATGCGCCGTGGGCGAACGGCCGTTCCCATCGCACCGACAGGTCGAGCTGCCGGCCCGCGGGGGCAAGGTCGGCTGACAGTGTTCGGCGCACGACCGCGCGATCCAGGGTACGGCCGACCGGAACGGACAGGACGGCATCCCCGTCCTCGACGCGGAGCGGCTGGGCGAGCGTCAGTCGCAGCATCCCGTCTCCGCCGGTCGGCCGGGCGGCGTGCAGCGAGAACGCGCTGGTCATGAGGGACTCGATGTCGGCAATGATGCCGCCCTGCGCGCGGGAGCGGACGAACCCGAATTCAGGTCCGCCGCCCAGTCGCCAGCCGGCAAGTTCGTGATCGAGGTCCACACCGACGAAGACGGAGCGGGCGGCGAGATCGCCGAATGCCCCCTCCGCGGTGGCGGCAAGCAGGCTGCGGCTCTCGCCGAGCCAGCCCACGCGCAGGCTCAGCGGCACGTCTGCGGGATTCCACGAGATCAGGGCGCCCGATACGGGCTGCGGGTTACCGTCGCCCTCGGTCGTGAAGGCTGTCGCGACGATGCCGTCGGGCTGGCCCACCGTCAGCGTGATCGCGTCCTGCGCGAGCCGGGCATGGCCGACGTCGCCGCCGCCCGGCGTTCCCCTGAACCCGAGCCTTGGCCCGGCCACCATCGTGTCGCCGTCCGAAGTTCCGCCTCCCAGATAGGGATCCGTCGGCGCTGCCGCCATGAAGTCGCGCAACTGCGCGGAAGGGGTCAGCGGGACACGGGTTCCGACAAATTGACCGAGGTCGTACCAGAACGGGGCGCCGAGCGCGTCGAAACCGGCGATTTCCTGGCCGGCAAACGCATTCGCGGGCCCATCGCCGAACGCCGGGCCAAGCCGCAGGCGAGCCGTCCGCACGGGAGCCCCGTTCCCGACGGCTGCTGTGCCGGCCGCGATCCTTGGCACGCCGACCGGTGATAAAGCTGCATTCAGGTCCATCAGACCATGTCCGTAGGTGGATCGGTCGGCGTAGCGGCCGGTGCGATCGGCGGTGGTGAATAGACGCGTGACCAGTTCCTCGCCGGCGAGCTGGTCGCGGAAGAACTGATCCATCAACGCCAGTCCGCCGGAGACCATCGGCGCCGCGATCGAGGTTCCCGACAGAGGCGCGTAGCCTCGGATGATGTTTCCTCGATGCGGCCCGAAATAGGCGGCCCACACACGGCGTCCCGGCGCGGCAATGCACCAGGTCGCCGCGATTCCGCAGCGGTTGGAGAACGGGGCGATCTCCCCGTCCTCGCCGATCGCAACGGCGGCGACGGAGTGGCCCCGGAGCTCCACGATCCGCGTCATCAGTCCCGCGAGCACATCGGGGGAACTGGAGTCGAGCCGGCCCGCTGGTCGTCCGAGGTAGTCGGTTTCCGTGTCGCCGACGCAATTGCCAGTGCCCGCCCGGCAGAGGCGGTCGTTGGAATTCCCGGCTGCCCATACGATGACCATCTTGTCCCTCCGGCCGGACTGGGCCAGCGTTTCGATCAAGTTCGGCAGCGCGTCGCGCAAGTCCCGCTCATTGTCGAAGTGCTCAATCAGTCCCCGGAAGGCGATACTCAGGTTCAGGACGTCCAGATCCTCGGCGAGAACTTCCCTGTAGAGTTCCGTGTTGTCCTCGTCGTATCTGGTCAGCGTGGCGAGCGAGACCGGCGCGATCGTCTGGTCCCGAGGAGGCGGGTCGCCAAGGGGGATTGCGAACATCTTGAGCGAGGCGTACGGAGCGATGCCGGTAAACGGGAACGTGTACTCCGGGTTCGCCCGTCCCGCGATGATGCTGGCCACGGCCGTGCCGTGCGAGGATTCCTCCCCGGTTTCCTCAACGGCCCCGACCCGAAACCTCTCCGTGACATGGCCGGCGGCCGCTCCTTCCTGGAATGTGGGATGAGAGAGGTCGATGCCGGAGTCGACAACTCCCACGCTGACGCCATCGCCCGGCTGATCGATTCCCTGAACGACCTGCAGGTGGCCCCAGGCATCCACGATGTTGATGGTTGCCAGGCCCCAGCGGTCTTCCAGGCTTGGGGATGAACGAATGTCATGAACAACGTCCGACAGTTGCGCGCGGTACTCGGTCTCGGTAATGCAGCCCTCGACGGTGGCGACCGGACAGCTGCTGCTGCCGCCGCCACTGCAACCCGCGAGGCCCAGGCAGGCGGAGAGAAACACCGGAGCCAACCGGAGAAGCGGCATCACGAAATTCACCGGGGATGAAGCCGACCGGAAGATGGGCCGGCTGGTGAGAGAGAACATTGTGCAGCCCTCCGGGATCCGGGCCTGCCTTCTGCCGAGCTGCTTCGAACGACGTGTTCCATCCTCGCAAAAGTACCGGGCTCGTGCAGCTTCCGGACCCGTCCGGCATCCGCGATCAACCGACCTGACCCGGCTTCAATGGTATGTCGTCGAGGGGAGCGTCCTGTTCTTCGCCTGTGGCGGCGCACTTCTGTCACCAAGGCGGCAGAGGAGCGTCCTCCACCACAGGAGTGAGCTGTTTCGATATGCGGCCAAAAGCGGGCCGGCATCTCGCGCGCGGCGTGTCGGGTGCCGGCCGAAGACGCCGCTGGCGATCATCCGCAGGCACTGCAGCGCGACCTCTTGGTGCCAGCTGTCGGTATTACGGTAATTTGGCCGTTCGGCCACGTACTGAGTTCATTTCGGTATTGGCTAGGAAATAAGTTCACTGTTCGCCGCGTGCACCGGTGCCGATTTTCGACTTGTGCTCGCAGACGCTTGCGCAGCGAATTGACCTGAACTGCGAGCTGCTGTGCCGCGGGGGAACCTTGGCTTCCACAGGTCCGAACCGGATGTCGCGATCCCGCAGGAGGAGGTCGAGCGGCTGAAAGCCGAACCACGCGCAGGGCTGCAGCAGCGAATCGAACCGGATTGTTTCCGAGCGGACCCGCTCGACGGCGTAGGCACCGAAACGCCGACCCGCCGAATGAGAGCGGACCGGTTGCGGTCGTCCAGTTCATCGATCAGCCGCCAGACGGTGCACGAGAACTCTTCCCGGACCACGTCGGCGTCTGGGCCGCGCGCCGCCGCGCAACGTCCGGCAGAGTGGTCGCCGCAAAAGCGCCGTCCAGCCACGGAAACGGACCTAGAGCACGTCTGTCATTGAGAGAATCTCAGGGGGGATTCCATTCCGGGTAAGGATGTCGATCAAATGGGTTTTGCAGGCACAGGAGGCCGGACCCATGACCCGACCCTATTCGAATGACTTTTGCGGGCGCGCGGTACGCGCCCATCTCGACGGCGAGCCGATCCGCTCGGTGGCGTCGCGCTACCGGGCGACCGGCAGCGTCGCGTCGGGCCGGAATCGGCGGCCACCGTTCCGTGGCTCCTGGAGCCGTACCGTGAGCGGGTACACGCGCTGGTGGCGGCGACGCCGCACCTGACCCTCGACCGGCTACAGGCGCAGCTGGCGCGCGAAGGCATCACGGTGTGCCGGGACACGATCTGACGGTTCTTGCGCCGCGAGGGCCTGCGCTTCAAAAAAAACGCAGTTCACCCTCGAGCAAATGCGGGCGGCGGTGGCTCGCAAGCGAGCGCGATGGCGGACGCTGCGGCGCTGGCTTGATCCGGACCGGCTGGTGTTCGTGGACGAGACCTGGATCAAGACCAACATGGCGCCGCGGCGGGGCTAGGCGCCGAAAGGGGCATAGTCTGAAGTGCTTCGCACCGCATGGCCGCTGGCGCACCCTGACCTGCCTGGCTGGACTGCGCCGGGACGGGCTGAGCGCACCGTGCGTGTTCGACAGACCGATCAACCAGCGCTCCTTCCAAGCGTAGATCGAGCAGCACCTGGTCCCGACGCTCCGGCCTGGCGATCTCGTCATCCTCGACAACCTCGCCGTCCACAAGGGCAAGGACGTCCGCCGGGCCATCCGCAACGTCGGCGCCAGGGTGTGGTTCCTGCCGCCGTACTTGCCCGATCTCAATCCGAACGAGCAGGCCTTCGCCAAGATCAAACAATGGATGCGCGACGCCCAGATGCGCACGGTGGATGACACCTGGCGGCAGCTCGGCGCGCTCCTCGACACCATCGAACCCCGCGAGTGCCAGAACTACATCCGCAACGCTGGCTATGGTTCTACCTAAAACGGACGCGCTCTAGGTGCGATGAGCCGGCCATGCCCCGGGAACGGACAACTGACACCTTCCGGAGCGCCTCATCCTGACCCGCGTCGCGCCGATCCGTCGTGGTGAAGAGGAGCACCTGCTGGTTCACAGCGCAGTCCGAAGCACCTACCGCGTACCGGGACTACCGAACCCTCGCCGGTTAGACTTCTTCGACACTTACCGTGTAGAAGTGCTTCGCACGTCTGCCCACATAGGCTGTGAGCGACTTATTGGCTGTGAAGCCGACTAACACGCCTACGCCAAACGGAATCGCCTTCTCCACCGCCTTCCGAGTGAACACGATACCGAGCTTCTTGAAAACCTCTTTGACCGCCACCAACGTCGCACCCTTCAGGTGTTGTTGGGTCACCTTGACGAGAGCTTTCTTCCCAAGGGCCTTGCCTCCGTCCTTGGCGGCTCGGTTGATCGCCCCCAGTCCCGCGACTAGCAGGCAGAGCCTTTTCTCCTCTTCGACCTCGATGTCGTGGCCGTATACGACCGCCAGAGCCATAGTCATCTCAATCTGGTACTTCATCGAAAGAGCTGCATCGGCCGTTGCTCCCCCGAAGGTCGCAAGAACCGTGCCTAATCCGGGCACGACCCCCGTCAAACCGGTAGCGCCGCCCACAAAGCCCGCATAGTAGGAGTAGTTCGAGATGATCTTGTCAGCCAGCATCTTGTTGATCTGGCTCTCTGGCTTCGAGCCGCAGTACTTTCTGTCGAACTTCCGCTTGAGGGCTAGTACCTCTCGCTTGATGTCCGCCGGATCGGCCAACACGAGCTCCACAGCCTGCAGAAGCTTTGGTTTGTCATTTTGTTCTGTCACTTTCTTGCAGACTCCCATGGAGCAGCAGCGCACTAACCTCGCACCGGCTTTTCTCGGGTAAGGCCCCGGTAGAGCATGGGTTTCCAGATTCGCGAGCAGTGCCGTCCCACGAGAGCTTATCAGTTGACGTCGGGCTTAGCTTGTGCGCCAAGGTGCCGCTGGCGCGCGCCCCGGTCGCCAACCTGGTCTCAATCGCGACCGGCGCGACCCGCTGGCGGACCAGAAGCGCGCGCCCGCCCCGAGGTTCGGCGGAGCGGCACCCATGACCCTGGATGGTCTGCGACGGGACTGGCGCGACGGGTCACGGACGGCTGCGACATGATGACGGTCCATGCAGCGTCAAGTGTCGCCAGCGACCGTCGACGTGCCGGTCAACGAGATCAGACGCGAACACGTACTGGGGATCCTGGCGCCAATTCAGGAATCGCGGCAAACACCGCCCGAAAGATGCGGCAGCGAATCCGTGCGACTCTGGCCAGAGCCTTGGCGCGTGGCCACATCGACGTCAACGTGGCCGGCGAGGCGGTCATCGGCACGCTGCCAGCGAAATTGCCATTGTGGCGGCATTGGAGTTCGCAGAAGGCGTGACGGACGCAATCCTCAGCCAAGGTGCTGAGCCCGCACCGCAGGACGACATGATCCGAAGAGCTGGGCTATGGGGCCAAGTGAAGCAACTATCAGCGGATGTCCCGTTTGTGTTCTACGCAAAACACATCGAGAAGAATGCTGGCCTTGCCGGTTGCCTCAACCGTTTCCCAAAATACCGCGAAGAAGAGTGGCGCGTCTCCAGAACGCCCTCTGGGTAGCCAAACAGCCTTCCAAACCACACCAGTCGGACTACGACACCGGCCAGCACGGTCGCTTGCTATTGCGAGACCACCCCCGACGGCATTTGCTTCACGTCCGCGCGCGATCAGTCCTTTCTGCGGCTATGTCCGCAGCACAGAAGGCACGCCATGCGCAACGTCGCCGGCGGGCCGGATAGGAGCGGGTTCGGAAAAACCACCGTCGCCCTCAACTGGGCAATTTGAGCCGAACGGGCTGGCAAGCTGGCCCTGACCGTCGACCTGGATCCGCAACACAGCGCGATGGCGTGGCACAAAGGTTGGGCGCTCGAAGCAAACAGAGATGCCCATGCGGTGAGGCTCTAGACACCCTCCAGAGCGACCCGTTCATGCTCCTAGGCGACACTTCGCGCAGGCACGCGCAAAGCCCGTCGTCTGCACGCGACCGGGCGGGGGCCTAGCGACGATCATGTCGTCTAGCCCATCAGAGTGCCGCACTTGACGTCCGCGTCGCTACAGTGGGCGGTTGTGAGGAAACGGCACAAGGACAGATACAGGCCATGGCGATCTACTGAATTTAGGAAGACAACGCATTGCCGGTCGAAGAGACGACCATTTACGCCCAAGGCATTCTCGAACGTCGAGACTTGCAAATCCATGCCGACGAGCGTTTTCGGGCTCCGTGTCCGACGGCAAAATTGTTCACTTCAAAACCTTAGAACTTCCATCCTACAGACAAACTATTCCACCTGTGGCTTTTGCCTCCTTCAATTTCACGCCCCCTGAAGCTATGCGATAACGAGACACGACAGTCGCCAAACCTCTTCACAATTCCGAGACTCGCATATGGTACCACCCGCGTCACATCGGACGAGCGGATTTCGTAGTGACTCCGTCGAAACTGACCCTGTAGCACAGCGCTGTACAATACAACATCAATGCCTGCAGTCGCGAACAAGTACAACTCTTCGTTATTCCCGTTAGCTTTATCGCCTGTTCCTTTGCTATACGAAGGAAAATGAATGAGTGGACTAAAGACAAGTTTACTGTGGATTGTCCCAAAATCCCCCCAAAACGGCGAGCGCAATTTTTCTCCTAGCCCCAATCTGCCAGTAAAGCCTGTTCTCAGGCTAGTATAATACCCCACAGATATGCTCCAGTTTGCTGTGAGGTCGAAATCGCGATCACCGCACAAGCCAGGATGCCTTGGATTGGCGCACACCAGGTGCTGCTTCTGAAGCCCATAGGCGAATACCGGTTCGCCGCCCCGAGATATTTCCTTCGACCAGCCTTGAGGATCGTCGGCCGAAATCACTTTGTGTAAGGCGCTTTGGACGATCCCTCCAAGAGGAAGACCCAATACACCGATCTGCATCTCCTGTTTAATTGCTACAGCCTTGTTCGCATGGAGTATGCTATCGCCATAGATCAGGAGCGAGGCGTACGGGCGCCCATCACTTTTCTTTGGTTTAAGGATGTCCAGTCTGTTGGGGGTGTAGAGCCAAAGGCCGCCAAAACGGGAATACGCACTGTTTTTGTAATTGGTAACGCCGGAAAGCGCTCTTGCGTTCATCATCAGATCGCTATTCAGTTTGCGCAAAGACCCTGGCAAGTCGCCTGTATCGGAATCGCAAGTGTGCGTCAGCAATACTCCTGACGTGTAGTTTCGATCCGTGAACAAGAGGTCGTTCTCAACGATGAAAGAGTACGTGCATTTTGCCAAGGAGTTTTGCGACGAGTCCTCTGTTTCGGTCTCCGCCTCGCCGGATGGCACTGAATTGGCCCACGTCTGTTGATTGATTCCGACGGCGAATAGCAACAATGAAATGATCGCGCCGGACAAGATTCGTGCCGTTTTCGTCCGGTGCTGTGGGCACTGAAGCCTTATTTTCTGGCTGTTCGGGGTAACGATCATGCGCTCGACCCTCCCGTTGATATGCTCGGACTGTGCGGTCTGATTCAGGATCTGCTGCTTGCAATAGTGACGGCAATTGCTCGACACGGTCGCACGTGCCGGTATGGTGGGCAACCAACCCGAACGCTGTCCTTGGGCAGGACCTAGGCGATGGAGAAGTCTCAGGCCTGCAGAATGGTTCGGCAGTGTGTCGAAGCTGGCTTCTAGGTTGGCGGATATCCGAACGGCAGCGACCTTCAACGCGTTCCGCGCAAAGTAAGCGTAGTGCGTGGTCGTCTGCACCTGCGCTTGACGAAGGACCTTACCGGTCCTCGGCAGGCTCTTTCCGAGAGCGAGCACTCGCGAGGCAGAGCTGTAGCGCGAGTCATGCAGGCGGACGTCTTCAAGCCCCGCCTCCTTGCGAATGACCTGCAACGAGGCGTTCAGCAAGCGCAGGCGAGTGGCGCGCACGCAGCCGGAAAACACCCGAACGTTGTCGAGCCGGCGCGTCAGCGTGGTCCAGCCCCAATTCGCCACGTGCGACGCCAGCACGGCCCGCGCGCCGGCCTTGACGTCCCGGATCCGCAGTTCATCATTTTCTAGATCGACCTGCCATTCGGGGACAAGACTTCACTGCGCCGGCATCCGGTCAGCAGCAGGCGCGACACGTGGACTGTGCTCGCCACGATCGAAGCCCCACTTCTAAGCCCTAGAAGTACACGGCCCAGCCAGCCGCGCTACTGTTGCGGCAGGAACCGCTCACGCTCACGCGTCGGATATTTCCAGTTGAAGCGGCAGGGATGGCCCCACCCGGCCCCTTCCCCGACTTCGCAGTTGTGCAGCATAACTGGGAGAGCAGCGAGCCGGCTTGGTTTGCCATGACAGGCTTGTCCTGCAAACAGCAGTTCCGCGTAGCAACGTGTTCGGGTGTGTGATCTTGCTCAGGCGCAGGGCTTCAAAGCACGGCAGCCAAGCTGCACCGAGCAACGGAGATGATCAATCCTGCAAGCGGTATGGGTCAGCCGTTGGATGCTTCAGCTGCGGGATGGGCCAACTTATGTGGCGAGAATCCCAGTATTGGCCAAGTTATTGTCCCATCTCCCGTCGGCAGCTACGCCAACAATGCCCCAATGTGGCCCAAACCGGTCGATTTGCGGCCACATAATGGTTTCAGGGGCGGCCAGCAATTGGCAATACCGACACCAGCCGTAGCCTGCGCCGCGGAGTACCCGGCTCACCCACTCGTCACCCAGGCCGTCATCGTAGATCTCCATCACCTCCGGCGACGCCCAGTTCGGGTGAATGTAGATCGGTACCCGGCGCCGTGACATGAGCTTGGAGAACCTTCCTCTCAAGGGCGGCCTGTTTGGTGTGGTTGCCCGGGAGGGCAACGGGGAACGCTACGATCACTTGGTTGGGATTTTTACCGGGCCTGGGCATCAGGAAGTTGGTGGCGAGTTCCGCCGGGACGGTGTCGCGGGAGCCTTCGACGCGAAACGTCAGTAACTGCTGCACTGAACACTTCGAAAACTGCGTGTAGTCTGCGCGAGGTGCTGTTCTTCGACAAAACGGCGACGCTGGTGCAGCCTGTGGGCAGCAGGGCCGTCACGCGGCTGGTCCCCGAGGCCGGGGACGGCTCGACACCCAGCCTTTGCCACGGCCGTCGGCGGCGGCGCGGGTCCGTGCGTTCCCACATTGCAGCACGTGTGGCTGCACGTAGTCACGCGACGTAAGACCAGCTGGAAGGGACGACACGTACCGCTTGTTATGATGGCAGGCCGAGTCAGACAGACCGCCCGGCTTGACTGAGACAAAGCGACGGGCAAACCTTTCGGGGCTGGACCATTCGATCGGTGCCGCAACGACCTAAATTCACAGCGTCAACGATCACTGAAGTATCGTGATGCGGAGTGGTCTCTTGCGCAGCGAGTTCGTACTCCTCCTCGCCATTGGAATCGTTGTGCTGGCCGGCTGTGGTGGAGGTGGCGGCAGCGCCACTACCGAAAGCAGCAGTCAGGGACCCTTAGTCAGCACGCCTTCGTCGCAGCAGTGTCCGTCGGGGCAGACGGGGAATCCACCGGACTGCGTGACGCCTCCGCCGCCCGAACCATTCGACGAGATTGAGACATCGTGGCGGCGCTCGGACGATGGCGAGCCGGTCAACCGGGTTGCAGAGTACCTTAGGGTGCACGCGAGCGGTGGCCCGTGGCAAGCCGGGCCGGATTACAGTTGGACGCATCCTCCGGGGCTCGTACGGTTCGCGGAGCCACCCATGGTGCGCGTGGCTCGCGGTGCCAGTCTGCGCGAACGCGCGATTACCGCGTACGCCGTGGCGCTCATCAACCGCGCACTGCCCTACGATCACCACCTAATCATCGGAGCCGATGCGCCCGCTGGCGTTGCAGGTGAGTGGCAGCAGGGTCTTCCAGGCATCCCGGATGGCCAGCTCTTCGTCGAATTCATCCGTACGCCCCCCGAAGGGGGGCGGCCTGGTTCCGAAGCGCTTGCGCATCAGAGCGTGGAAAACGTGTACGACGCGCATCAGGACCGATGGGAGAAGAAGCGTCTGCGAGCCTCGTCCGTCGAGATGGACAGAGAGTTCTTTGGCGGCCGCCCCGATCACGATGTCGTCTCGGTGCTCGTCCACGAGATGTTGCACTCGCTCGGGCTGCAGGGGCACGTCGATGCCCCGGCCTTTGAAGACTCCAATATGTACAACGCATGGTTTCGTTTGGATGGCTCGCTGCCGAGCATCGATGCGGCGGGGCTTCAAGCGCTCTACACAAGGCTCGGGGAGGAGACAGAGCCTGAGGATCTGTCGGCCTTGAGTCTGGGAGCGTGGTCACAAGAGACCGTCCACTTGAGCGGCGAACTCGATAACGTCGCATTCGGCGTGCGGCACGGCAACGGCGTCAGCATGCCTTGGACATCGGGCATCGAGCCTACCCGTGCAATCGGGGACAACAACAGTCTCTCCGGTACCGCGACGTGGAATGGCGACCTGCTGGGCTTCACGCCGGCTCTGGAGGTGGTGGGAGGCAATGCCGAACTCAGCGTCAACCTCGGTACGCTGGACGGGCGCGCGGACTTTACTGAGTTGCAGTCGTGGGTCGCGGGCGCGGTGCCCGGCGTGGTTGGAACTGGCTCCCAATGGAGCACCGGACGCCTTGGATACACGATCACGGTCGGCGGAAACTACCTGCGCAGCACCGGAGGCGACGACGGCACCGTGAACGGCCAGTTCTACGGAACGGGACATGAAGGCGTGGCCGGTAGCCTTGAGCGTGACGACCTTACGGCCGCGTTCGGGGCAACTCGCGACTGACGCGACCTACTCCCTGGAGGTCGGGAAGATATCGACCTCATGGTCTCTTCGATGATGCTCCCTGCTGTCTCCGCCGCTTCCACCGAGTGCCCGTCGGCTACGTCCGTGCCCATGGGGACCACTTCCGGCAATCGGAGATCAAACTGGCCCGGTACCGGACGGGCCGTCGTGCGGTTCCGGTTGCTCCTCGACGAGCCTTACTTCGTCCCGCTTGTGCATGAGCCCAGTTGAAGTTCATCAACATTTGTGGCGGGCAACCGTAATTTTCCCAATCGTGACAACTTCAAACTGGGGGTTCATTTGCTGAACTGCGCATCAGGAATGCGCATCAGAACGAGCGGGTGTAACCCAGCTGAACGCCGACCTCGCGCACGCCGAACCGGTGGTCGATGCGCGGCCTCCCGAGCGCCGACCCGTCCCTTCCGGTGCGCAACTCCAGGTCAGCCGCCGAGTACCGAACCTCCAGCCCGATCCGGCTCTCCAGGCTCCCCCACTCCACGCCCACGCCGGCAACCCACGGCCGCAACGTGTAATCAGCCACGCTCCGGATCGATGCCCCGCCGATGTCGGAACCACACCGCACAGTTGCCCGTTCCCAAAGCACGCTGGTGACGACGTAGATCGATCCGCCTTCGCCCAGCAGCCCGCCGGGCGCGCACCCTAGCCGGGCGTTGATATTGAAACCGCGTTCCATCTCCACGCTCCACGGGCCTGGCACACGTCCCGGTTCCCGACGCCGGTGCCCTCCCGCAGGTAGCCCGCCGGGCTGTCGCCCCCGTACAGCGCCGCCTCCAACTCCCCAGATACGTACAGGCGGCTGCCGACGGAGGTCCGGTAACCGAGCGCCGCCCGCACCACGCCAACCCCGCTCCGTGCGCCGCTGGTCGCTGTCTCGTAGTTCGCGGGCGGCTCGTCGAGACCGATGCCCTTGGTGTAGTCGGTACTGGCCCGATTCCATCCGGCCGCCACTCCGGCGTAGGGCCCTTCCTGTGCGTCCGCGTACCGTGTGGCCGCCAGCAACAGAACACAGGCCACCAGCAGCGCGCCCCTGCAACCTCGCATCCGACCCCCGGCCGGCAATTCCGCTGCCACCCGGACGAGACAGCGTTACTCCACCGCCGCAACCTCCGGATCGTATGCAGTGTATGGGGCCAGTACCGCTTGGCGAAGTCGGTGGCGCCCGGCAACCTTGCGCATCATCAGCGCCGCCTGCTTGATCGCGACGACCGGGCGGGTGGGTCCGGCAGTTCGGGCGCAGGGGGGCACGCGAGAGGGATCGCTGCTCCCGTTCGCGTCCCGCCACGACCTCTCGCGGTTCTCTTCGGGCAACCCTAACCGGGCCCGTTGATGGGTTGGCGGCACTCGGCCCGGGCATTGCAGCGGTCGACCGGCGGGGACCGGGACGCGTTGTGCGCAAGCGCGCCCCCCCCCCGGAGGTGCCTGACAGGGACGCTGACCAACGACAGACAGAGCCTCGCAGACGGTGCAAGGGTGGTCTCATTCCAAGGCATAAGTCTCCTCCATAGTGTGGTTGCTTACCTGTGAAGACACATTATGTTGTGGTCGTCCCCACCTTCGATGATACTCTGGGCATGACGGACGCATACGTGACGCTGGATGTCAGCGCAGAGGAGACCTGATGGCTGAACGCCGCCCGGGAGGCGGGCCGGATGCTGACCGTGATCGGCATCTGGGCCGGCGATCTTCGCGCCGCGTTCCATTGGCTCCGGGAGAATTCCCAGGCAGGCGCGGACTGGGGTCCGAGTTCACATGGAGATCACCATGCCGATCAGCATCAGTGTCCCCGAAGACCTCGACTTCAGACCGAGGATCACGGTCGTCGGCGTAGGCGGCGGCGGCTGCAACGCCGTCGACCACATGATCGAGAGCGAACTCGAAGGCGTGTCCTTCGTGGCCTGCAACACCGACCTCCAGGCGCTCCGGCGTTCCGCCTGCCCGGCCCGAGTGCGGCTTGGCCTCAACAGCACACAGGGCCTCGGCGCCGGGTCCAATCCCGTCGTCGGCCGCGAGGCCGCGGAGGAGTCGATCGACAAGGTGATGGACGCCATCGGCGACGCGCACATGCTGTTCCTCGTGGCCGGTTTCGGCGGTGGCACCGGGACCGGGGCCGTTCCGGTGATTGCCCGCGCGGCCCAGGAACGGGGGATCCTGACGGTCGCCGTCGTGACGACGCCGTTCACGTTTGAGGCGGTCAACCGGGCGGAGGTGGCCCAGGCGGGCCTGCAGGAACTGCGCAAGACCGTCGACACGTTTGTCGTGATCGCGAACCAGCAGCTGTTCGATGTGCAGACCGACGGGATGAGCCTGCTCGACTCGTTCCGGCTGGTCGACAACGTCCTCTACGACGGTGTCCGGGGGATTACCGATCTGCTCATGTGCCCCGGCCTGATCAACCTGGACTTCGCCGACGTCCGCTCGGCGATGAACAACGCCGGCGCGGCCCTCATGGGCACCGGCGAAGCCACCGGCGAGAACCGGATCGAGGAGGCGACCCACGCGGCCATCAGCAACCCGCTCCTCAGCTACCAGGGGCTGGAGGTGGGCCAGGCAGCAAAACTGCTGGTCAACATCACGAGCAGCGCCAACGTGAGTCTCACGCAGACCGAACGGATCATGGAGATCATCCGCGGCCGCACGCATGAGCGCGTCAATCTCAAGATCGGCGTGGCTATCGACGACAACATGGGCGACGCGATCCGGGTATCCGTCGTCATGACCGGGTTTGACCGGAGGCACGGGCCCGGTCTCGATACGGTCCCGCCCGGGATCCCGGTCCATCGCGCAAAGTCGCCGCAGGCCCCGGGGTCGGAGCCGACGTCCGGCCAGGAAGTTTCGGGCCGGGTCCCGGGCCACCGATCGAAGCCACCGAAAACCCCGGTGCCGGAGCCGCTGTCCGGCCGGGAGGTTTCGGGCGTGCAGGGCCATCTCGACATTCTGGGTGTGTTGGATCCGCCGCCCGTGCGCCGCGAGGGCGGCGGCGCCCGCCAAACGTCCGACACCGCGGTCGGTGCGGGGTCGGACGTGAACGGTCTGGACCTGGCAGGGGCCCCGGCAGCCGACGCAAGACCGGCCGGCCAACGGGCGGGCGCCCCCGCGGAAGAGAGAACCCCGGCGCCGCAACCGGGAGTCGAGGTCGTCGCCAGGACCAACGGCGCCGGTCGCGTGGCTGTAGGGGCGGCTGGTCGGGGCGGAAAGGAGGTACGGACGCCTGATCACCGTGTCCAGAGCGCGGCGGGCTCGCGGACGGAGGCTCCCCGCCCCGCGCTTCGTGCGTCTGCTTCCCATGTACCGGTTCGGGAATCACAGTCCGACGGAAACGGAAAGGGTATCCGTGCCCGCAGCACGAGCGGTGCCGGCTCCAACACGGCGGGGCAGGGGTTGGGGTCGGACGGCGCTACGGAATCCAACCGGGTAGCGGATGCGGCCGTTGCCCGCGATGTCGTCGCTACCCCGCACCTGCGCCCGGCGGTTTATTCGGACTCCAAGGCCGGCGGGGGGAAATCGTCCTGGACGAAGCTGTTCGGCTTTCTCCCGATGCGCTAGCAGGACGGCTGGGGCCGTCGCGAACCCTTCCTCCATCTGCATGCGCCTGTCGAGGCCGCGCGCGGGCGCCCCGCTGGCCACCGCCGTGACCGCCCTCTCGGCCACTCGAAAGTGTGCGGTTTAGCGTCTTGACTATCTATATCTAGTACTGTAAAGTCAGGTTTACACATGATATAGAAAAGTCCATCAGATTTAGTGTACTGGAGATTCCTCATCCGAACATTGGATCTCAATGGTGACGACCACCAACCCTCCTCGGGTGCCGGTCTGAATCGCGTTGGCGGCAGGTATTCCTCCCTATCTGCCCCGGGCAACCCGCGACCACCGGCACCGACAGGAGAGGAGGATTCCATCGCGGTCGGCGGCTGTACCCCGAATAAGCGTGGGCGCACGCTTATGTCCTGGCGGTTTCCGAAAGGGTCCTAGGGAACGCCAGCTCGGGTTGCCGCCCGGTCTCCGTGCGGCGACCGCCGACCGCTTTTGTCCGGCTCCGGCAATCCACGTCCGCATTCTCGGTGAGCTAGCCCGGAACGCAGTTTCCTGGACCCGCCTCGACCACGCCCGGTTACCTGCCTGCGTCGACGTTTCGACGGCGGTGCCGTCGATCGGGCCCGTCGCCGGAGACAGGCGGTCGGTTCCGGTACGGTCGGTGCTCAGGCCAGTGCGGACGGTCGTTCCTACTGGCTTTGCCGTGCCTTCAACGTGCGGTCCCGTTGCGGATTGCCAGGCCCCGGCCGAGCTCCGTCGCACGGTGCCGGCAGCCGGGAAGTCAGGATCGCCGCAGCATCAGTACGGACGTGACCGCGCCCACGAGAAAGAAGATCGCCAGGGCGAGGTGACCGTCCTGAAAGGCGAGCTCATGCGCCTTCAGGGAAAGCACGTCCCGCAGGTAGCCTTCGGCCACACCGAGGCGCGCTTCCGTCGGCAGGCCGGTGGTCTCCAGGAACATGAACAGCGTGTCGCGAAGACCGGTCGAGACGAAGTTGTCCGCGGTCTGACTGACCATCAACTCGTGACCGTGCTTGGCGATCTGGGATTCCATGTAGATGGCGAGAACGTTGACGCCGATGGCCCCGCCCGCGATCCGGATGAAGTAATTGGTGCCGGAGGCATAGGCCGCCAGCTCGCGCGGTATCGCTTCCATGGTGACCAGGTTCTGGGCCGGGAGAATCATGCTGAGGCCGGCGCGGCCGAGCGTGATCAGCGCGGCCATGGTCCAGAACGTGGTGAGGATCCCGGCGCCGGCGAGCAGCCAGCAGGAATAGGCGAAGATCAGGAGACCCGATCCGATCGTGATGTAGGCCGGAATCTTGCCCACGATCCGCCCGGCAATGGGAAAGGCAATCAGCATGAAGATGCCGCCGGGCAGCAGGACCAGACCGGCCCCCAGGGGGGAAAGGCCTTGGACGGTCTGTACCAGTACGGGAATGATGTAGAGGGTGCCGAACACGCCGGCCCCGAACACGAACGCGACGATCGCGGAGGCCACGTACTTCGGGTACGTGAACAACTTGGGCTGCAGGATCGGATTGGGCGTGGAGAGCTCCCGCACGACGAAGGCGATCATCGCGCTCGCCGAGCCGAAGAGCAGGAAAAAGACCAGGTCGGTCGTCCAGCCGTCGCGTTGTCCCGCACTGATGCCGGTGAGGAACAGCATGACCGACGCGATCACGAGCGCGAAGTTCACGGCGTTGAACGGGGTTTGGACGGCGTCGTCGTCGCGGCCGGGGACGAAGCGTGAGGCGAGGCAGGCCGCGATGAACATGATCGGCAGTGGGGCGGCGAGGACCATGCGCCAATGCGCCTCCTCCATGATGAAACCGCCGATCAGCGGCCCGACTGCCGGCCCGAACACGATGCCCACGCCGTACCAGCCCATGGCCTTGCCGCGCTCTTCCGGAGGAAAGGCCAGATAGACGACGCTGAGCCCCAGCGGCTGGACCAGGCCTGCGCACAGTCCCTGCGCGACCCGCGCCATGACCACGCCGGAGAACGTCGGCACGTACTGGCCGACGAGCGCGGCGACCGAGAAGATGGCCAACGCTCCCAGCAACACGTTGCGCGGCCCGAACCGGGTCATCAGCGTGGCGTTCAGCAACATGCCCGCCGCCATGGCCGACAGGAACCCGGTGTAGATCCAGTGGGCCTGGTCCTGGCCGATCCCGAA
>JAPPED010000030.1 GCA_028824295.1 Rhodospirillales bacterium
GACGCGCTGCTGCGCCCGGAGACGGCGCGCGCGCTGGCCGCGGCGCACGACGACGAGCCGGGCCGGCGCACGCTGGCGGCGCGGCTCGGCTACGGCATTGCGCTGTTCGGCGGCAGCTGGACGGGGGTGCCGGAGTTCGGTTTGGCGCTCACGGAGACGAGCCGCGAGTACATCCACGCCTGGCGTCTGCTGGAGGCCCGCGACGCCGGGCTGGTGTTCGGGCTCGACGTCGAGGGTGCGCGGCACGAGCAGCTGGACGGGGATGCGGCGCCCGAGCACCGGGTGGGGCTCGGTCTCGGCTGGGAACTGGTCGGGGCTCGGCGCGGGAACCTGGACCTGCGCTTCGAGGCCTCGCGGCTGCTGCAGGCCCACGACGACCCGGAAAACCGAATCGGGGTCAGGCTCACCGCGCGACGGTAGGTGGCTATGCGCGCGGCTGCGCCGGCCTGCGGGGGTGGTCCGGGAATACCAATCGCGTCCGGGAATCCGACCCACGACGAGCGCATCGAATACCTGGGTTCGGAACGGATCGCTTCGGTAATGCCGTAGCGGCCGTGTCGACAGCGCGTGCCTGCCGCCCGGACGTTGGTGGTGAGGCCGCGCCGGATCCCGGGCGGATGACGGTTACCGACGGAGCAGCGCTTTCCTCTTGAGCTCGTCCCGGTGTTCGTCTGTCAGCGCAGCGAGCCGGAGAAGCCCCTTCGCCGTCAGGTCGCGAACGAACTCCGACGGGGTGAAGGGCGGATTGCTATACGTCTCTCGCAGGGTGCGCAGCACGTCAAGCGCTGCGGAGGGATAGCGGTCGAACGTCGCGGACAGAAACCCGTCGGCAATGATCGCCTTGATATCGAAGCGCGCGAGAGCCTCGGCCGGAAAGTCAGCCAGGTTGTCGGTGACGATGTACTGCGCGGTACTGCGCGCCGCAACGGATGGCCGCCGCCAGGACATGGCGATCGTCGGGATCCGGCAGTTCAAGCGTCTCGATCAATGGCTCGTATCCGGTGACCAGCGCTTCCGCAAAATGCTCGCGCATGGCGCGCCGCTGCGAGCCGACGCTTGGCTCAAGATGCGGCTTTTGTTCGAGGAGGTTCAGCGTCCACTCGTCGAGAATCCGTTCGGTCCATCGCGCCCGGAACAATCCGGCGTGGTGGAAGCGCAAGAGAATGTCTCGCTTGCGGAACGGGAAGAGGACGTTCGCATCCAACAGGGCGACACGGCGGTCCGCGAGATGCATCAAGACGCATCGAACTCCTGACCGAGACGGGCGAGATCGTCGAGCGCGTCACGGCGCGCAGCGTCACGACGGTCGATGTAAGCCATCAGATCGGCGTGCAGGACACGCCGGTGCGCACCAACCGGAACGAACGGGATCGTGCCCGACTTGAGCAGCTTGCTGAGGTGCGGGCGCGAGACACCAAGGATGTCGGCCGCCTGCTGCGTGGTCAGCATCGCGTTGGTGGGGACGAGCGTGACCGTACGGCCCGATGCGACACCGCCCAGAAGATCGAGCACCAGATCGGCGATCGCGGGCGCCAGGCGAACGGCCTCGCCGTCTTCGCACTGAATGGCGAGGACGCTGTTCCCGGCCCGCGCGTCGGCGAGCGCCGTTATCGCTTGCGCTGCACACGCGATCTCGTCCTGCGTTGGAAGACGGTGTGCCAAGTCCGCCGCGTTGGTAGCGTTGCTCATCCCGATCCTCCTCTCCCGTGAAATCCAAGAACCTCGATAGTGGCGTACGGGTCGGCCCCCCAAGTGTAATTTCGAAAATAACAGAAATAAGTGTAATAGCAAGTCCGTTTCAGCCGATGGAGCTCCGGGCTTGACCATCACGCGGAGTTGGAATGTAGGCCGGTGCTCGGCTGCTTCAGACCTGTGCCACAGCTGCCACTTGACCGGCACCCGCCAGGCCGACACGATAGCGCCGTCCGATCAAGCCTTGGCGAGCCGGAACAGCGCGTGACAAGTGATCGGCGGAGAAACTCTCCGCCGGTTCGCGTCGACACCTACGCCTGTCCGCAAGTTCACCTTGTCGATCAGGCTTGGTCGGCCAGTTGAGCGGCACTTGCTGATCGAGTGCCTTCCGGTCGGCGGCGCTCGCCGACACCGCGGTCGTCAATTGGTCAGGCCCTGAGCAACTGGACAGGCGAAAAGGCCTGCACCAGCAGCGCGTTCGACATCCCGTCAGGCAGTCCGAAGAGCGCACCGACAGGGATGAATCCCTTTCAAAACCATCCGATTTGGTCCGGATCTTTTGCAAGCCGAAGATCTAACTCGGTCTTGCTGGAAGCAATAACCATCTGTTGTTACACGAACTACTGGAATCCAGCTCCACGTCAAGCAGCAGAACAAATCAGCAAATCCGCCCCAAAATTGGAAACGGCTATGGCGGAGGGAGAGGGATTCGAACCCTCGATACGGTTTCCCGCATACACGCACTCCAAGCGTGCGCCTTCGACCACTCGGCCACCCCTCCGGAACGGTCCAGCGTAGCGATTCCCGCGATCCACTCAACCGGAAGTCAGGTCGTTCTCGAGCGCGACCGTATCCCTTCACCTACTGACGTCCGAGCTGAGTTCGGAGCAACCGTGGCTGGTACCCTTTACCGGGTTTCGGTGGTTTTGTGCCCGTGTCCGCGACCGAGCGATCAGCGAAGCCCCTGTGAACAGGCCGGTCAGGTCGGGCGGAGGCTGCCTGCCGCGTCCGGATCGTCCTCCCCGGCTTGCGCAGCGAAGATCGACGTGTAGCCGCTCGACCAGTCCGGCGGGATGAGGCACGGGCGCGGGTCGTGATGGGCCCATCTGGCGGGTTGGCCGCGAATGATCTCACCCACGTGTGGAGCGGGCTCCGGGTGCGGTGTGTACGGAAATGCGTCGGCTGACGCGTAGGCGTTCAACAGCAGGGCCCGCCCGTCAGCGCTGCGACTGGGAGGGGATCCGTGCACGGTGCGGCAATTGTGGACCGTGATGGCACCTGCCGCCGCCTCGATGTAATCGGCTCGGGTCACGTCCAGACGCTCCACGTCGCGGTCGTTCAGGCATCCTTTCCACTGACCCTGCTCGTCATACTGATCGAAGAGCTCGCCGGCATGGCTTTCTGGGATGAAGCCCAGCGCTCCGTTGGCAAGGGTCATGTCCTCCAGCAGCAGGCCGATCGTCAGCGGGCTGTAGTTGGTATGCGGATAAAACTGGATGTCCTGGTGCCAGTCCACCTGGTCATGGCCGTCGTTCCATTTGAAATTGAGTTTCGAATGATGAAACACCACGTCGGGCCCGACGAGATCGGCGGCGACGTCAGCCAGTACTCCCGAGGCGATCTCCCAGAACAACAGGTGGTGCTGGTGCGGCCGCCGGAGGCGGCGCAGCCGCGGTGAATCAGCGGAGTGGCCGGGCGCCAGATCGAACACCTCGCCAGAGCGGGTCGCCCGCTTGCTTCGCTCAATAAATTCGTCGACCACGGTCCGGATGGCTGCCAGGTCGCCGGAACCGAACATGGCTTCGACGACGACGTAGCCCTTGCTGAAGTACGACTCGCGCTGGCTCTGGCTGAGCACGCGCGCCTGATGAGAAAGCACTGCTTCAGGAGTCATTTCGATTCGAGCTCCCCGGTCATCCAGCCGTCCACGAATTGGGTGAGGCGGGCCCCGGATACCTTATACAAGCTGGCCGGTACGGGGCCCGGTTTGGCCGTGCATCCCGGTTGCTGCATCGTCGCCGGTCGCCCATACGGTTTCCGTGCGACGGGTCCGAAGGCAAAGGTCGGGCGGCCATTCGGGCGTCTCAGGAGGGTCGGTCGCCCTCGATCTGAATTCGCAGCATGCGTCGCCGGTGCCCGTGGTAATCGTTCAGCGGGTAGTGCAGCGCGGCCCGGTTGTCCCAGAAGGCAAGCGACCCGGCGGTCCACCGGAAACGGGCCGTGAACGGAGCCTGCGACTGATGGGCGAACAGCCATCGCAGCAGCGGCTCGCTTTCGTCTTCGGTCATGCCGTCGAAACGCACCGAATGGGCTCCGTTCACGTAGAGCACCTTGCGGCCGGTTTCCGGGTGGGTCCGCACCACGGGATGCACGGCCTGGAATGTCCGGTCCTGCAATGAGCCCGAACGCGGCGCACGGGTCGCGGAGACGGCGGCCCCGTCCGAACGGTTGACCGCGCGGAGGGGCTCCAGCATCGCCTGCATGCCGGGCGACAGGGCGTCGAAGGCCTGATAGCCGTTGGCGAACAGCGTGTCGCCACCGATCTGAGGCACTTCCAGCGCATACAGGAGGCTCGCCATGGGAGGACGGTCGAGATAGGCGGTGTCGGTGTGCCACAGACCGCCGAAGTTGACGGTCTCGTCCTCGCGCTTGAGCACTTCGATGACATGGGGTTCTTCTGGGACTCCCGCCACCATCGGGTAAGGCATCGGCGTGCCGAACAGCCGAGCGAATGCGGCAAGCTCCCTTGCGCCGAGCGTCTGATCCCGGAAGAAGACGACCAGGTACTGAAGCCAGATTTCCCGGATCGCTTGCACCGTCTGCGGATCGAGCGGCGTCGACAGATCCACGCCGCCAATTTCAGCGCCCAGTGCGCCCGGGAGCGGCCGCACCGTCAACGAGGACCGTTTCGCTCCCTCGGTAAGGGTGTCCTGGCCACCTACCATCGATTCCCTCGCGTACGACGAATCAGGCCGAGCGCCCTGCATTCCGTCCACCGGTGATGCGGCGCATTGTAGTGGGAGAGTTCCGCGCGGCGTGTGGGCGGGTCGGCCAGGGACCCGGACGTCGAGCGCCGTTCGCAGCACCGTAAAAAGCGTGCACCAAGGCTTGCCGAGGCTTCCCGCGGCAGAGTCTACGCCTCCTCCGTGCCGCTGGGCGACCGCCCCCGGCGCCGCAGTTCATACAAGGCGACCGCGGATGCCGCGGACACGTTGAGGCTGCCTTGGTCGCCCCTGATGGGGATGGACACGAGGGAGTCGCAGTTGGCGCGTGTGCCGGGGCGCAGCCCGCTGCCTTCGGCGCCGAGCACGAGAGCGATGGGTGTGCCGGTATCCATTCGCGCCACGGCCGCAGCGAGCGAATCGGGGGACGCGGGCTCGAGGCCCAGGCAGGCGAAGCCCGATGCCCGCAGGATGCCCAGGGCGCGCGCGAAGCGGCGCGCCCGCACGACCGGGACGATCTCCAGGGCACCCGATGCGGCCTTGGCCAGAGACCCCGTTTCTCCCGGCGCATGGCGTTCAGGCATCGCGAGGAACGCCGCCCCGAACGCGGCGGCCGAGCGCAGGATCGCGCCGACATTCTGCGGATCCGTGACGCGATCGAGACAGACAGCGACCGTTCCGGGGCCCGCCGCCCGACACAGCTGCTCGAGGTTCGGCTCGGGCAGCCGGTCGACTTCGATCGCCACGCCCTGGTGCGTGGCATCGGCTCCGACCAGCCGATCGATGTCTTGCCGGGCTCGGGACTCCGGAACCGGGGCGCGCGCGCGCCGCCGGAGCAGTCGGGCAAGCGATTCGGCGAGGCTGCGTCCGGCTTCCTGCGCGACGAGGACCCGATGGAGCCGGCGCTCGGGGTTCTGCAACGCCGCCCGCACCGCGTGGCGGCCGTACAGCCATATGGTGGGCGACGGGGTGCGCAGGCTCCTCGGGCCGTTGCCGGGACGGCTCCTCCGGCGGTTGCCGCGCGGGCGCGTCGTCACGCGGGCTCGATCCGGACTCCCTCGGCTTCGAGCATCGCCCGTTTGAGCGTCGTTCCCCAGGCGTAACCGGCAATGCTGCCGTCGTTGCCGATCACCCGGTGGCAGGGGACCAGCCAGGCGATCGGGTTCGCGCCGTTCGCCTGCCCCACCCATTGCGCGCCGCGGGGGGTCCCGAGATTGCGGGCGAGATCCCCGTAGCTGCGGGTCTCGCCTTTCGGGATCGCGAGCAGCTCGGACCAGACCTGCAGTTGCCGCTCGGTCCCGGCCAGGCGGATGCGCGCCTCGCCGGTCCGGCACAGCGTCGCGGCCCGTCCGGCAAGTGCATCCGGGTTGGCGCGGAACGTCGCCATCGGCCAGCGATCCGCCATCGATCGGAAGACCTCCGCGCGCGTGCCGTCACCGCGGAAAGCGAGTCCCATGAGGTCCTCGGCCTGACAGAACATCAGCATGTCGCCGAACGGTGAATCGAACCACCCGTAGTCGATGACCTGGCCGCGGCCGCGGCGGGCACGCGGTTCGGCGACGGTCTCCCAGGCAATCCGGAGCCGCCCGACCGTTGCCGGATGGTCAGCCACGGCTGGGTTCCGGGAAGAACGCCACCGGCGTCATCAGGCGATTGTCCTGCGCGACGAGCGCTCCCAGCTTTGCGCTCTCGCCCACGTAGGCCTGCCAGTCGGGATCGTTCCACATGGCCGCCCGCTTGGCTTCGCGGTCGCCCGCATTCTCGTAGACCCAGATGTGAACGTACTGGTTGGGGTTGGGCGTCTCCGTGACCAGGTAGGCGAGCGGCGGGCCGAGATGCCGGGTTTGCGGCGCCTTGCCCATCCGTTCATAGAGTTCTAGGTGTTTCTTGATGGTGCCGGGACGGCAGGTGTACGTGCGGACGTCAAGCAGCATGCGGATCTCCGAGATCGGAATCGGGGGTGAGAACGTACAGCGACGGAGCCGGCGCCGATAGGGAAGGGGACGGCGGTCGGCGGAAAGCCCGGCGTTCCGTCCGGTTCCGCGCCGGAACCTGCGTGCCTTTCATTTATACTGGAGCCGAGGAAGATAGGCGGGGTTGTGCCGGTCATGACGGCAGAGCACCAGAGAGCGGGCCCGCAGGATCGCGCGCTGGCGGAAATTGCCAGGGCCGTCACGCAGTCCCAGAACGGGGCCGAGCCGGTGCCGTCAGGCCCCGAGGCGCCGGAGCCGCCGGCCGCACCACCGCCCGATCCGGACCGCGAACTTGCAGCACTGCGGCTGGATCCCAACGCGCGGGCACGGATCTTCCGGGAGGGCGTGTATCCCTACAAGCGCAAGCTTGAGACCTCGGCCTACGAAAAGCAGAAGCAAAAGCTGCAGGTCGAACTGCTGAAGGTTCAGAACTGGGTCAAGGAAGCCGGCGAGAAGGTCGTCGTGGTGTTCGAGGGACGCGACGCGGCCGGGAAGGGCGGTACGATCAAGCGGTTCATGGAGCACCTGAATCCGCGCGGCGCCAGGGTCGTTGCGCTGGCGAAGCCCAGCGAGCGCGAACAGGGCCAGTGGTACTTCCAGCGGTACATCCAGCACCTGCCCACCGTTGGCGAGATCGTCTTGTTCGACCGTTCCTGGTACAACCGCGCGGGCGTCGAGCGGGTCATGGGCTTCTGTACCGGGCGCGAATACCTCGAGTTTCTGCGGCAGTGTCCGCAGATCGAGCGCATGCTGGTCAACAGCGGGATCCGGTATTTCAAGTATTGGTTTTCGATCACGCGTACCGAACAGCGACGGCGCTTCGATTCACGGATGAAAGACCCGCTCAAGCAGTGGAAACTCTCGCCCATTGACACCGCGTCGATCGACAAGTGGGAGACCTACACGACCGCCAAGGAAGAGATGTTCTTCTATACGGATACGGCTGACGCCCCGTGGACAGTCGTGAAGTCCGATGACAAGAAGCGTGCCCGGATTGCATGCATGCAGCATTTTCTCTCGACGCTTCCTTACCCGGACAAGGACCCGGACGTCGTGCAGGGTCCGGATCCGCTGATCGTCGGCCCCGCGACGAACGTTGTGGCGCTGGATGCGCCTCTGCCGGGAAAGCCCTGACCCCATCGACAGATCAATTGTCGCCGAAGCCACCGGGGTGCGGCGGCGTGTTCCCGGTGCATGTGAAAGCGTTCGGCAAGGACCGGCCAAGGCCCGCCTGTCGGGTCTGGATCGGGCGCTTGATGATGGTCCGGCGTGGTAGGTTTTTCAGGTGACCCAACTGACGATTTCGGCCTTCGACGTGGCCTCTGAGACCGAGTCCCGCGACCGCGGCGCAAAGGGTCTCACGCCGATGTTCCAGCAGTACTTCGCGGTCAAGGAGCAGCATCCGGGCTGCATCCTCTTCTTCCGGATGGGCGATTTCTACGAACTCTTCTTCGAGGATGCGGAGAAGGTCGCTGCAGAACTCGACATCGTGTTGACCACGCGTGGCGTGAGCGAGGGCGAGCCGGTCCCGATGTGCGGGGTCCCGGCGCACGCGAGCGAGAACTATCTGGCCCGCCTCACGCGCAGGGGTTTCCGAATCGCCGTGTGCGAGCAGGTGGAACGTCCGGAACAGGCCCGGCGGCGCGGGCACCGTGCCGTCCTCAAGCGGGAAGTGGTGCAGGTGGTGACCCCCGGCACCGTGGTCGACGAGCACCTGCTGGAAGCTCGCGAGAACAGCTTTCTGGCGGGGCTGGCGCAGATCAGCTCCCAGCTGGCCGTGGCCTTTGCGGACATCTCGACCGGGGAAGTGGAAGTGGAGGCGGTGGACCTGGAAGGTCTGGAGGCCGCGCTGGCGCGAGACGGCACCCGGGAGATCATCGTGGCCGATGCGCTGGCGCGCCAGCCCGAGATCCAGGCTGTCCTGGAGGCGCACAACGCCGTGGTCACCGAATTGCCGGCGGCCCGTTTTACGTTCGAATCCTCGGAACGCCGAGTCCGGGAGCACTACCAGGTGCTGGCGCTGGATGCCTTCGGCGCGTTTACCCGCGCCGAGGTCACGGCCCTTGGCGCCGTGTTCGACTATGCGGAGCTTACCCAGCAGGAAAGCCTGCCCGTATTCCTGCCGCCCCGACGGGTGGAGCCGGACGGATATCTCGGGATTGACGCGGCCACGCATCGCAATCTGGAACTGACCCGCTCGCTCGCCGGCGCCCACAGCGGATCGCTGCTGGAGGCCGTCGATCGCACCGTGACCGCTGCCGGAGCGCGCCGCCTGGCCGGCGATCTCGCCCGGCCACTGACCGACTGCGATCGCATCGCCACGCGCCACGACCGGGTCGAGTGGCTGGTCGCCGAGGAAGAGGTTCGGACCCGGGTGCGGTCAGACTTGCGACGGGCTCCGGACAGTGCGCGGGCGCTGTCGCGCATCGCCTTCAGACGCGGCGGGCCCCGCGACCTTCGGCACATCGCAGACGGCTTGGCCGTGGCGGCGGACGTACGGGCGCAGTTCATGGGCAGCGAACGCCCGCTGCCCCTCGGCCTGCAGGAAGTCTTCGAGGCTCTGGACGGGGAGGCGGGCCTCGCGGCACTGCTCGGCCGCGCCGTCGAGGTGGACGCGCCGCGTCTGGTGCGCGAAGGCGGTTTCGTGCGGCCCGGCTTCCGGACAGACCTCGACGAGCAGCGCGCTCTTCGGGACGAGTCGCGGCGGTTGATCGCCGCCATGCAGGCAGAGGAGCGCGAGTCGACGGGGGTGCACACGCTCAAGATCCGGCACAACCGGGTGCTGGGCTACTTCCTCGAGGTGCCGTCCGGCCAGACCGAGAAGCTCAAGGCCGGCGACGCGGCCGGCCGATTCCAGCTTCGCCAGACGTTGGCCGGCGCGTCCCGCTTCATGTCGCCCGAGCTTGCCTCGCTCGCCGAGCGGATCGAACTGGCCGGCGACCGGGTCCGGGCCATCGAGGAGCAGGTGTTCGCCGAACTCTCCGAACAGGTGCTGGCCCGGAGCGAGCCGGTGCAGCGGATCGCCAGGGCGTTGGCCGCGCTCGATGTTGCCCAGGGGTTCGCTGAAATCGCCCGGGAACGGAACTACGTGCGTCCGGCCATGCATCCGGATACCCGCTTTCGGGTGATCGGCGGCAGGCATGCGGTCGTGGAAGCCGCCGTCGACGGGACGTTTGTCACCAACGACTGTCAGCTCGACGACACTGAACGAATCTGGCTGGTGACCGGTCCGAACATGGCAGGCAAGAGCACCTTTCTTCGCCAGAACGCCTTGATCGTCGTGCTGGCGCAGGCCGGCGGCTACGTGCCGGCCGAGACTGCCGAGATCGGCGTGGTCGACCGCCTGTTCAGTCGCGTGGGCGCCGCCGATGACCTGGCCCGCGGCCGGTCGACCTTCATGGTCGAGATGGTGGAGACGGCTGCCATCCTCAATCAGGCGAGTCCCCGGTCGTTCGTCATCCTCGATGAAGTGGGCCGGGGCACGGCCACCTTCGACGGTCTCTCGATCGCCTGGGCCACGGTCGAGTACCTGCACGGGCGCAACCGGTGCCGGTCGCTGTTCGCCACGCACTACCACGAACTCACACAGCTGGCCGAGCGCCTCGACGCCCTGGCCTGCCGGACACTGCGTGTGCGCGAATGGAAGGGCGAGGTGGTGTTCCTCTATGCCATGGTCGAGGGGATCAGTTCCCGCGCCTACGGGATCGACGTCGGCCGCCTCGCCGGTCTTCCGGGCCAGGTCCTGGACCGGGCCAGACAGATTCTGGCGCGCCTCGAGGCCGAGGGCGGCACCGTGCGCGGCGCCACGCTGTCCGCGCTGCCGCCGCCGACCGAGCCGCAATCCGATCCGGTCGCCGACCTCCTGGATGGCGTCGACCCGGATTCGCTGTCCCCGCGAGGCGCCCTGGAACTCGTCTATCGACTCGTGGAATTGCGGCGGAATGGGTATAAAACGGTATCGAACTCGGGAGACAGCGCCGGCTCAACGTCGCCGAACTGACGGCGGAAATGGGGGTTTCGGTCCCCGTGCGGAGCGGGGTCGTAGCTTGAGATGAGCGGTCATGGATATCGCTGAGCCGAGAAAAATCATCGCTCGGCGCACGCTGGTCGCCGAGGCGGAAGCCCTGCGCGAACAGGCCGACGGGCCGGAGGCTTGGCGGCAGGAGCTGGCCGGTCTGCTGCGTGGCGCCGTCGCGGCCGGACGGGACGAAATTCAAGCTCGTTTCCGGGACAGCGGACACGGCCTCGCAACGGTCCGTGAACACGCATTCCTGCTCGACCAGGTGCTGGCATTCCTGGTGGACGGAGCCCGCACGGGCGCCTTGGTGGACGACGCGGTCGTCGATGACCTGGCGGTGCTCGCGGTGGGCGGATACGGACGCCGGGAGGTCTGCCCACACTCGGACGTCGACGTGCTGTTCCTCACGAGCACGCAGCCGGGGCCGGCAACCCGGGACTTGATCCAGTTCATCCTGTACGTGCTCTGGGATCTCAATTTCACCGTCGGCCACGCCGTGCGCAGCGTCGATGAATGCGTGCGCGCCGCTCGGTCGGACTGGACCATCGCCACGAACCTGCTGGACCAGCGCTTCGTGTACGGCAACCAGAAGACGGCCGGACGGTTCCGGCGGCAATTCCGGACCAAGGTCGTTGAGCGCCTCGGCGCCGCGTTCGTGCGGGCCAAGGTGCTGGAGCGGGACCGGCGTCACATCCGCATGGGCGATACGCGCTACGTCAACGAACCCAACCTGAAGGAGGGGAAGGGAGGCCTCCGCGACCTTCATCTGCTCCGCTGGATCGTCCAGATCCTGTACGGCAGGGACGACATGCGCGTGGCCGTCGAGCACGGCCTGTTCTCCGAGGCCGACCGGGTTGCGTTCGAGCGCGCATTGCAGTTCCTGCTCTCGGTGCGCTGCCACCTTCACTTCGAAAGCGGGCGCGCGGAAGAACGCGTGATGTTCGACCTGCAGCCGCCGCTCGCGGAGCGCATGGGTTACCGGGACCGCCCCGGCGCCAACCGCATCGAGCGGTTCATGAAGCACTACTTCCTGACGACCAAGCGCGTCGGCGAGATTACCGGGGCCGTGCTGTCCAACCTGCGCGAGCAGCGTCGGGCCCGGTCGATGTTTGGTTGGCTGCGCCTTCCCGCCCGGAAGGTCGAAGGATTCGAAGTGCGGAACGGCGAAATGGTCCTGCCGGACGCCACCGTCTTTGACCGCTTCCCGATCGAAATCCTGAAGACGTTCCGGGTGGCGGCCGAGCACGGGTTGCTGCTGCATCCGGCGTTGCGCCGCGAACTCCAGGCGCGGGTCCGCCTGATTGACGGTCTCCGTGCCGACGTCGAGGCCGGGGGCGTGTTCCTTGATCTCCTGGCCTCGACCAACGACCCGGAACCGGTACTTCGCCAGATGGCGGAGACGGGCGTGCTGGGCCGCTTCGTTCCGGACTTCGGGCGCGTGGTCGCCCAGACCCAGCACGACATGTACCACGTCTACACCGTCGACGAGCACACGATCCGCGCCGTCGGCATGCTGTCGGCGATTGAGCGGGGAACCGCTCCGGACGATCTCGCGCGGGTCTCGCGCGTGGCCCGCAACCTCCAGTCGCGCCGGGTCCTGTACCTGGCCGTGTTCCTGCACGACATTGCGAAGGGAAGAGGCGGCGACCACTCGATTCTCGGGGCCGAGATCGCGCACGAACTGGGCCCCAGGCTGGGGCTGGACGCCGAGGAGACCGAGACGGTCGCGTGGCTGGTGCTCGAGCACCTGTACCTGTCCGGGATGGCGTTCAAGCGCGATGTGCAGGATCCGCAGACGGTCGCCGACATCGTCGCCCACATTCAGTCGCCGGAACGCCTGCGGCTTCTCTACGTGCTCACGGCCTGCGATATCGCCGCGGTCGGTCCAGGGGTCTGGACGAGGTGGAAGGCCGATCTGCTCGAGGAAGCGTTCGACATGGCGCTCGCCGTCATGCAGGGGGCGAGTCTGAAAGACACCCACGACGAGCGGATCGAGCAGACCATGGAAGGGTTCCGCGCCCTGATGACGGACTGGCCGGCGGCCGATGTCGATGCCTTCGTCCAGCGCTGCCGGGCGCACTTCTGGGCCGTGCACGACTCGGACACCCTCGCGCGCATCGCTCGCGCCGTCCGTGCGGCCGATCAGGCCGGCCGCCCCCTGGCCCTCGATTGGCACGTCCGTGCCGGCGGCCGCACGGCGGAAATCACGGTCTACGCCCCGGATCAGCGCGGTCAATTCGCGCGGATCGTGGCTGCCATCACCCTCGCCGAGGCGAGCGTCGCCGACGCCAAGGTCATGACGTCCCGCGACGGCATGGCGATGGACACCTTCCTGATCGAGGCGCAGAGTGGCGCCGCCTTCGACGACCCGCGGCGGATCAAGACGCTGCTCGCCTCGATCGAGAAGTTCATCCGAGACGCGCCCGACGTCGCGCACATTCTCCACGAGGTACGGCCCCGTTTCCGCAGCCGGACCGACGTGTTCCGGGTCGCCCCGCGCGTGCGTGCCGACAACGATGCGAGCGCCACCCGTACCGTGATCGAGATCGAGGCGCGCGACCAGCCCGGACTGCTGCTGGCCATCGCGGGAGCACTGCTCGAGCTGGGGGTTTCCGTGTCGGGCGCCCGAGTATCGACGTTCGGCGAACGGGCGATCGACGTGTTTTACGTGCAGAACGGTTTCGGCGGCAAGATCACCGAAGGCGCCGAACTGGAGCGGGTCCGTCAGCACCTGCTCGGGGTCCTGTCCGCGATGCCCGGAAACGCCGTCACGGATCCGAAGGCTGCCTGAGCCCGCGCCGGGAATTCGGCGCATGTTCGCCCCCGTCGTCACTGTCGGGGGACTGACGCTCGCAAGCCGCGCCCTCGGTCTCGTCCGGGACCTCCTGATCGCCGCCGCCCTTGGTGCCGGCCCCCTTGCAGACGCGTTCTTTCTGGCACTCAGGCTCCCGAACCTGTTTCGGGCGCTCTTTGCCGAGGGCGCATTCTCGGCGGCGTTCGTGCCGGTGTTCGCCGCCCGACTCGAGCAGGAAGGCCCGGATGCCGCCCGCGCCTTCGGCGCCGCCGTCGCTTCCGTGCTGCTGATCGTGCTGGTTCCCTTCACGCTGCTCGCCGAATGGCTCATGCCGACGGTGGTCGGGGTGCTCGCGCCGGGGTTTCCGGAGACGGGGGAGCGCTTCCAGGCCGCGTTGTCGCTGGCACGCATTACCTTTCCCTACCTCGCCCTGATCACGATGACGGCGTTCTTTGCGGCCGTTCTCAACGCCATTTTCCGGTTTGCCGCGGCCGCCGCCGCGCCCCTTCTTCTCAACCTCTCGCTGATCGGCGCGCTGCTGCTGGCGGCCGGGTGGTTCGAAACGCCGGCGCATGCCCTGGTCTGGGGCGTGCTGGTGGGCGGCGTGGCACAACTCGCGCTGGTCAGCGTGGATTGCTGGCGTGCCGGCATGCCGATCCTCCCGGGCCGGCCGCGGCTCACGCCGGAACTCCGGAAGTTCGGGCGCCTGATGGTGCCCGGCGTGATCGGCTCGGGCGTGACCCAGTTCAACGTCGTGATCGGCACGATGTTCGCCAGCGTCGTGCCCGGCGCGGTCGCTTGGCTGAACTATGCGCACCACCTTGTGCACCTGCCGATCGCCGTGGTCGGCCTCGCCGTCCGGACCGCCCTGCTCCCCGCGCTCTCGCGGCGCCTGCACGGCGCCGGCGCGGCGACGGGGCAAACCGAGCAACAGCAGGCCACGGCAATCGCACTGGGCCTGTCGGTGCCGGCGGCGGTCGGCCTGTGGGCGGTGGCGGAACTTGCGATCGAGGTGCTGTTCGAGCGCGGGTCGTTTACCCCGGCGGACACGGTTGCGACGGCGGCGGCACTCAGGGCCTACGCGTGGGGGCTGCCCGCAATGGTGCTGGCGCAGGCTCTGGTCGCGTCGTTCTTCGCCCGCTTCGATACCTCCACGCCGGTAAAGGTCGCCGGCGCCGCGATGCTGGTGAACGTCGCGTTCATCGTGCTATTGATGCCGACGCTGGGGCATGTCGGGATCGCGCTCGCGCAATCAGTGTCGGCGTGCGCGCAGGCGGGCCTGCTTACCGTGCTGGTCGTGCGACGGGGCTACGCCAGGATCAGTCCGGAATCCGTTGGCAAGGGAGTCCGGGTCGTGCTGGCTGCCGCTCCACTCGCCGCCCTGGCGTACGTGGCCGATCCCTTGCGCTCCGAGTTCGCTGCGGTCGGACCGCTCGCCGGCGCCGCGACGCTTGTGGCGCTGGTGACGAGCGGGGTGGCGGGATTCGCGGTTCTGGCACTCGCCTTCGGCGTGGTGCGCCGCGAGGACGTGACGGCGGCGCTCCGGCGGTTTCGCTCCCGATGATCGGGCCGGAACGTCGAGCCCCGCGCGCCTGTGCCCGGCTCCGGTCACGATCGAGTCTTTGCTATGTTGCCGCACTTCGGAATTGAACGAGATGCCTGATGCCTAGGGTGTTTTCTGGGGTGCAGCCCACCGGCAACCTGCATTTGGGCAACTATCTGGGTGCGATTCGGAACTTCGTCTCGCTGCAGGATGAGCACGAGACGATTTACTGCGTCGTGGATCTCCACGCAATCACGGTGCAGCAGGATCCGGCGGCGCTCCGGGAAC
Organism: Rhodospirillales bacterium; assembly: GCA_028824295.1. Lineage (NCBI taxonomy): Bacteria > Pseudomonadati > Pseudomonadota > Alphaproteobacteria > Rhodospirillales > Rhodospirillales bacterium. The sequence goes on from JAPPED010000030.1 coordinate 15,251, forward strand.
AGATCCTGGAAGTGGCGGCCACCTTCATCGCGGCCGGCATCGACCCAAAGCGGAGCATCATCTTCAATCAATCGCGGGTGGTGCAGCACGCGGAACTGGCGTGGATCTTCAACTGCGTCGCACGGTTGGGCTGGCTCAACCGGATGACCCAGTTCAAGGAGAAGGCCGGCAAGCACCGGGAAAACGCTTCAGCGGGGCTCTACGTCTATCCGTGCCTGATGGCGGCCGACATCCTTGCCTACCAGGCGGATCGCGTGCCGGTGGGCGATGACCAGCGCCAACACTTGGAGCTGGCGCGCGACATCGCGCAGAAATTCAACCACGATTACGGCTGCGAATTCTTCCCGATCATCGAACCGCTGATCCACGGACAGGCCACCCGGGTGATGAGTCTGCGCGATGGCCGGGCGAAGATGTCGAAGTCCGATCCCTCCGAGCAATCCCGAATCGGCCTGACCGACGACGCAGACACGATTGCCAGGAAGATCCGGCGGGCACGAACCGACCCGGAGCGGCTTCCGGATGAGGCCGCGCTGGCCGATGATGGCGGGCTCAGCCCTGATCTCGTCGATTCCAGGCCCGAGGCGGCCAATCTGCTGACGATCTTCGCCGCACTGGCGAGGAAGCCCGTCGCCGACGTCGTCGCCTCCTACGCCGGGGCCGAGTTCAGCCGCTTCAAGACTGATCTCGCAGAGCTTGCCGTGGCGTCTCTCGCGCCGCTTGCGGACCGAACCCGCAGCCTCCTTGACGAACGGGCGGAACTGGAGGCGATTCTCGACTCCGGTGCAGAACGGGCGACGGCGATCGCGCAACCGGTGGTGAACGAAGTGAAGCGCATCGTCGGCTTCTTCTAGGGCGCATCGGGTACCAGCGCAGGCAGCGTCTCGTGGAAATCTACCTGCCGATCGCCGGCATGCCGGTCAGCATCCTGCTCCTGCTGGGAGTCGGGTTCGGCACGGGAATCCTGTCCGGGATGTTCGGGCTGGGCGGGGGGTTCCTTACCACGCCGCTGCTGATTCTGATCGGGATCCCGCCGACGGTGGCGGTCGGCTCCGAGGCAAGTCACATCGCGGCGTCGTCGGTGTCCGGGCTGGTGGCCCACGCCAGGCGCGGCAACGTGGATCTCCGGATGGGGTTGGTGCTCCTCGCCGGCGGTACGCTGGGTGCGATCACGGGCCTGGCGATCTTTCGCCTGCTCAGCCGGCTCGGCCAGATCGATGACGCGATTTCGCTGATCTACGTCGTGGTCCTCGGTACCGTGGGCGTACTGATGGGCCTCGAAAGCCTCCGGGCACTGCGGCGGCACCGTCTCGGGATACGTTACCGGCCCAGCCGCCAGACCCTCCTGCGCGGCCTGCCGCTCCGGGTGCCGTTCCGACGGTCCGGCCGGTACATGAGCATCGTGCCACCGGTGCTTACGGGGTTCGTGGTCGGTGTGTTGTCGACCATCATGGGCGTGGGCGGCGGCTTCATCCTGGTGCCGGCCATGATCTACCTGTTGGGGGTGCCCACGCGGGTGGTCGTTGGCACATCGCTGCTGCAGATCGCGGTGGTGACGACGATTGCCACGTTTCTTCATGCGGCTTTCAATCAGAATGTCGATCTCCTGCTCGGACTGCTCCTCTTGATCGGCGCCGTCGTCGGAGCGCAGATCGGCTCGCGCCTCATGGTCCAGCTGCGCGGGGAGCAAATCCGCTTCCTGATGGCAGGCCTGGTCCTGCTGGTCGTCGTCATGCTGGGGCTCAACTTGGTGCTCCCGCCCGACGATCCATTCATCGTGGAGCGGGTGCTGTGAGGAGATGGTGGAACGCTCTCGGTCTCGCGGCCGTAGTGGCCGGAGGCGCCGTCTGCGGGGCGAACGCGCCTGCCCAGATGCCGATGCTGGTGGATCTCGCCAATCACCGGATCCACATCGATGCAGCGTTCACCGGCGCCGATCTGTTGCTCTTCGGCGCCCTCGACCAGCGGGGCGATGTGGTCGTCAGGGTGGTTGGTCCGCCCACCGACATCGCCGTGCGCCAGAAGATCAACACCGGCGGGATCTGGTTGAACGGCAATCGTGTCGATGTGGGTACGGTTCCCTCGTTCTACTCGGTGGCAACGTCGCGTCCGCTGGACGACATCGCCTCTCCCGATCTGCGCCGGGACCTGGAACTGGACGTTCGATACCAGGTGAGTGCGGACATCCCGGAGGCGCACCGGGCGGGGTTTATCCGAAATTTCACCCGGCGAGGGCTCTACGCCGTGGAGCAGGTGCCTGTCAAGATCATCGGCGGCCGCCTGTTTCGGGTGACGATTTCCCTGCCGGAGGAGACTCCCCCTGGCGAGTACTGGGTGGAAACCCTGCTGTTTCGAGAGGGGACCCTTGCGCACCGCCGGATCAACCGCCTGCTCGTCGAACGCGTTGGCTTCGAGTCGTTCCTGTTCGACCTCGCACAGGACCGTCCTGCGGAGTACGGCCTGCTGGCTGTGGTGCTGGCGTTGGCAATGGGGGTCACTGCAGCCGAAGTGTTCCGCCGGGTGTAGCCCGTAACCGACCGCGAAGACCCGCAAGCGTCCTAACGCAGACCTGAAACGATCTCCGGGTTTTTGCAGGCATTACACAATGCTGGAAACCAGAGCAGGTCGGAGCTGGATGAACGTGGCGCGGTCATGCAGCCGAAGGCGTAGCGCCGGTCGACGCTCTTGGGGAAACGCCACAGGCGTTCCCGCAAATGTCCGGCCGTGCACAGGTTTCCCGGATTGATTTCCGCGCGATTCTGCCTCATGCCATGCCAAGCCATCGTCGGTTGCGGGCGGCGCGCCGCCGGTCGCTTCCCTGAGAGCGGGCTCCCCCCAGGGAGGCGCAGTCAGGCCGGGAACATTCGTGCAGCAACCTTCGGGGAGGTGCGGTCGAGAGGTGTCGGCGGCGTCAGGAGAGGTCGCGCCGGCGTTTCCTCAGCGACAGCCAAACCAGGGCGGATGCGGCCAGCGCTAGGAATGGGAGCATTGCCACGTTCACCGTGATCCAGCCGCCCACCTGCGTTCCGCCGGCGCAGTTCATCAGGCCGCCCGAGGCGAGACTGGCCAGCGTGACCGAACCGAAGACGATGGTGTCATTGAGACCCTGCACCCGGCCACGCTCCTGATAGCCGTGCGCGCCCGCCAACAGAGTGGTCGCACCAATGAAGCCGAAGTTCCAGCCGAGGCCCAGAAGGATCAGGGCGGCAAAGAAATGGGTCAGGGTCACCCCCAGGCACGCGGTGAGGCCCGCGAACCCAAGGATCAGGAGGCCCGCGGTCACGATCCGGTGCACGCCGAAGCGGGCGATGAGATGGCCGGTGACAAACGATGGCGCGTACATTGCCAGGACGTGGGCCGAGACGATGTCGTTAGCGTTGTCGCTGGTAAAGCCACAGCCGATGACCGCCAGCGGTGTCGAAGTCATCACCAGGCTCATCAGCGAATACGCAACCGTGGCGCAGATGATCGCGACCAGGACCGTGGGATCCCGCAGGAGTTCGAGGCGGGTCCGGCTGGGGGGCAACTGCGTCCCCGGCTGACGGTCAGGGGGGACGGTCGGCAGGTCGAGCAACCAGAACAGGACCATGCCGCCGAGATTCAGGGCAACTACCGCGAGGTACGTGCCGACAAAGGGGATGGGGAGAAAGGCGCTGCCGATGAGAGGCCAGGCCGTCACGTCGGCCACCAGTTTGTTCAGTTGTGGCCCGAACAAGGCCGACAGGAGGCCGCCCGCCAGCACGTAGGAGATCGCCTTGGGTCGGAATGCCACCGATGCGGTGTCGGCGGCGGCAAAACGGTAAAACCCCTGCGTCGACATGTAGACGCCGGTGAGATAGGCCCCGATGAGCAATCCCGGGAACGAACCGATATAGAGACTGTACGCAGAGATGGACGCTCCGATGGCCCCGGCGATGGCCCCGACCACGAACCCGAACCGACGCCCCCGGCGCTGCATCAGCGGTGACATCCACGGGGCCGTGGTCATCGAGCCGAAGACAATGACCGAGATGGGAAGCGTGGCGAGGCACGGATTGCCAGCCACCATGCCACCCGCGAGCCCGGCCACCACGAAATTCATCGGTAGCTGCGCACCCAGGATCGCCTGTGCCGCCATGAGGACGGCGACATTGCGCTTGGCCCGGGCATCGTCGACCAGCATCAGGGAATCATCCGTGAAGCGTTGTCACAAGGGGGGAGCATCGTTCTAGGGGAAGGTGAGAGCTGGCAGTGGGCAAGCAGGTGCTCCTTGAACGGGACTTCCTCCCGCGCGCGGCGTTCGCCGTCGCGGCAATGGCAAACGTGTGCAGATCGCCGACGTCCTCCTCGACCGCATCGTGCTCGCCGGATGTCGCGGTCGCTCTGGCGCTTCCCCACGAGTGAGCGACAGTGGGCACTGCACTTCGAAACTCGACGCTTGGACGACCGCGTTTGCCCGTGCCGCAGATATCACCTCCGGGCGGACCTGGCGTGGGGCCATGCTGGCCACGTCGTGGCGCGCCATCATGGCGTTCGCGGGTACCCCGATCTTGCGGGTTTGACGCGCCGGACACTGTAGACGGCGAGGTGCGGACCGCAGTAACGTCCCTCCACCGGCCTCGACGGCTTGTGTTGTCGATAACGACTCATCCCCGCCCGCAAATGACCCGTGCGCACGGGGAAGCGTTTGCGGGTGCATCAGTAGCAGGCCATGAATTTGCGCCCGGCGCAGGCCTACAAGCATGCGCGACGTTACGGGAAGCGGGAGTATCAATGATCGACGTTCCTGCGAGAACCCTGCTGCGCTTCGTAGCGGCGTTGACTGTCGGTGTCTCACCGGCACTGGCCGACGACTTGACAGTGGTGTCCTTCGGCGGCGCCTACGGCGCCGCCCAGAAGAAGCACATGATCGATCCCTTCGCGGAAGCGACGGGGACCAACGTCCTGTTCGACGACTACGCTGGAGGAATTGCCGAGATCAAGGCCCAGGTCGAGACCGGGAACGTTCACTGGGACGTGGTCGACATCGAGGTCATCGATCTGGAAAGGGCCTGTTCCGAGGGGCTCCTGGAAGTGCTTCCCCATGATGAGCTGCCACCCGGCAGTGATGGCGTGCCGGCGCAGGAAGATTTCTTCAAGGAAGCACTTGCGAGCGAATGCGGAGTGGGCAACATCGTCTGGGCCGTCATCTACGCCTACAACACCGAAACGGTCATCGGCGGTACTCCCAGCACGATCGAGGATTTTTTCGACGTCACGACCTTCCCGGGCCAGCGGGCGCTTCGGCGCCGGCCCCAAGTCAACCTCGAGTGGGCCCTGATCGCCGATGGGGTTCCACGGGATCGGGTGTACCAGGTGCTGGCCACGGCCGCCGGGCAGGCCCGCGCGTTCGCGAAGCTCGACACCATCAAGGACCATGTCGTCTGGTACGAGTCCTGGTCGCAGGCACCCCAGCTGCTGAACGACGGCGGGGCGGTACTGGTGCAATCGGCCAACGGCCGCATCTACAAGGACATCGAGGACTACGACCGTCCGTTCGTCATCGTCTGGGACGGAAACGTGTTCGATCTCGACGTGTGGTCGGTCGTCAAGGGAACGCCGAACCGGGAGCGGGCATTCGAGTTCGTGGCGTTCGCCACCCAGACCACGCCGCTTGCCGGCATGCAGGATGTGGCCTATGGGCCGACCCGACGGTCCGCCGCGCAACTCGTCGACCCGAAAGTGCGCGACGAGTTGCCAACGGCCCACATCGACGATGGCCTGAAGGTTGAGAGCGCGTTCTGGGCCGACTTCGGCGAAGGCCTTGAAGAGGAGTTCAGCCGGTGGCTGCTGAACTGACCTCGCGATCGCACGCTTGACGCGCCAGCCAAGGAGCGTCGGCGGGGCCTGAGCAGCGACCGGCAGGGAGGCCAGGTGGTCGCAGCAGGAATCCTGCTCTCTTCCCGTTCGAGTTCGACTTCCGATCGAGCCGGTGCGGCGGGCCAGGACGTCGGCAACCCTCAGCGAGGCGGGTAGTTCGGGCGGTCCGGGCCGTAGTGTTGCGACAGGTACTCGAGGACGGTTTGCCGCAGGCCGCCTCGGAGCGGTGTCATCTCGTGCTCATCCACCATCAGGTCGAGGAGCTTGTCCCACTGCCTCAGCGGCAGGCCCTGCTGGATCACGATGCGCTCCGAGTGACAGGCGGTGCACGCAGCATGCGTTTCCGCGGCGCCGGGGCCGGCCGCGAACAGGCCAATGCCGTGCTCCGCAAGTTCGATCGACCGCACCGGCTTCCTGGGCGCCGGTCCAAAATCAGCCGGGCGATCGCTCATCTGGTTCAGGAAAGCGATCAGGTCAGCCCGGTCGCCATCGTCTCCCAGGCCCTCGAATTGCATCACCGTGCCCTTCACGACTGCCCGTGGCCCCGCCAGGAAGGCATCGAGGCGCTCCGGGGTCCAGTGCCCACCGTGGGCCACCATGGCGTCGGAGTAGCGGAAGCGGTCCTTGGCCCCCACCGGAGCACCGAGGACACCCCAGAGATTCGGGCCGATCCGCGTGTCGCCACCATTGACGACCGTGTGACAGGCCGCACATTTGCGGAAGATCAGCTCCCCCCTGTCCGGGTCCGCCGCTGCAAGGCGAGCTTCGATGTCGGCCGCTCCGGCAGGCCATGCGGCAATGGAAGCGAAGACCAGCAGTGCCGCGGGAACGACAAGCCTCAATGGGTAGCCCTCCTGCACCCGGCCTCACGTCACGTGCAGAGCGACCCGGTGCATGGTGTTGTTGAGATAACCCTTGGGGTTCCAGTCGATGGCGAAGGGCTGCATATCGCCGGCACTGTCAGTCGCGCGCGCCCAGATCTCGTAGTAGCCCGCCTCGGGAAAGACGACCCTCCGGCGCCAATCTTGCCACGCGCCCGAGTTGGCCGGCCGATCCAGATCGGCGGCCATCCAAGTGGCGCCGAAATCCATCGAAAGGTCGACTCCCACGACCGTCCGGTCGCCCGACCAGGCGTGTCCGCGGATTTCGATCTCCCGTGCGGCCGGGCTGTTGTTGGCCGGGAAGGTCACGAGGGACTTGACCGGCATGCGCTCGATGATTTCGAAATCCTCGTTCGGCACCTCGTCTCCCGGAGCGACCGGATAGCGCGGCACCCGATAGGACGTGCCTGTCATTTTCGGGCCATCATGGACCTGGTCGCGCAGTTGAATCCGCGTCAGCCATTTGTGCGAGCAGGAACCAGGCCAGCCTGGTACGACCAGGCGCAGCGGCGCCCCGTTCTGTCGGTGCAACGGACCTCCGTTCATCGCGAAGGCGATCAGCACGTTGTCCGTCATGGCCTCGGCAAGCGGTATACCGCGCGAGATCGGCAGCTTGTCCGGCTTCCCGGAGAGGTGGGTGTCCGCCCCGTAGTGCGCGGTGTAGACGACACCGGGTTTTGGTCCGGCCTGCCTGAGCACGTCGGCTAGCCGGACGCCGGTCCACTCCGCGCAGGCGACCGCGCCGACCGTCCATTGATTGCCCGTGGCCGGGGGGTCAAAGAAGGCCCGCCCGTTGCCGCCGCATTCGATCATGAGCGCCATCGTCACGACCTCGAATTTCTGCTGGAGGTCCTGGATCGTCATCGTCACCGGTTCGTCGACCAGGCCGTCAACGGTCAGGGTCCAGGTTCCAGCGTCCACTTCCTCGGGCGGCAGGCCGTTATTGCGGATGAAATGCCGAGCTGTCGGAGTGATCGCGTCGTCCAGCAAGTGCGCGGGTGTCTCGGCGTTGAGCGGCCGGTCGTTCAGGAGCGTGAGCCCGTCCTTGCCGACAAGAAGATCCGCGTCAGCGAAGGCGGCCGGGACAAGCCCGCGCGGCATGCTCGCGTAGTACGGGATTGTCAGTCCGAGCAGCCCGCCCGCAGCCGTGCTGCCGGCGCCAATGAAGAATCTGCGCCGGCTCAGCCCCGGTTGAGCATGGAAGAACTGTCGCCGTGCTTCTTCGGGATGCTCCGTGAAGAAGGCGTACAGGCCGGGAGTTTCGTTCCGTTTTCTCGACATGTTTCCCCCTTTTTCCGTCCGCCCGATCGCGCAGCCCCGCGGGCATGCACCTGCGGCCGGCCGTTCCGTCATCCTGTCCGGAGGGGTGCCGCTGTCAATCCGGCCCCGCGCCCTACGGTGTTTCTAGGGACGGTTCGATCGAGGGCGCCGCGGCTGGTCGGGCGATTCCGCGAGATCCGCCGCTGCACGAAGCGGAGCGGGACAATGATTCAGCTTGGTAGTCTGCCGCCGTTCGCCGCGACCGCCGAGGATTCGGAAGCCGATTGAGCGTGAAGATTGTCTTAAGCCGCAAGGGCCTCGACAGCAGCGACCAGGGTGGTCGGGGGATCTCGCCGATCGTCAATGGCCGACCGATCAGTATCCCCATTCCAACGCGGCATCGTCCGTCCGGGACGACTTACGACGATCTCGGGCTCGGCGAGGTTGTGGGACAGGCCACGAACGGCCGGCTGGACGGGGCAAGCTACTGCCATCACGATCCGATGTTCGAAGCCGGAAGATGTGCGTTTGGCCAAGCCGGCGCCGCGCAGTCCCATCTGTCAAACACTGGCGTCGGTCTGGGTGATGTGTTCCTGTTCTTCGGCCTGTTCGGCAACCCTGACCACAGCGACAGGCATCACCGGATTTTCGGCTATCTCGAGGTGGAAGAGGTGATCGCACCTGGATCGAGTCCCGACTCCGAGCGCCTGTTGCAGGGGTTCTCGCGACGGCACCCTCACACGATCGGCGACTGGCATCCGAACAACACGATTTATGTTGGCAAGGGAACGACCGCCGTCGCCGCCGGCTTGGGCCTTCGTCTCTCGTCAGCCGACGGTCTGGCGAGCAGGTGGAACGTTCCGCCGTGGTTGCGCCGCGCAGGACTGACCTATCACGCGAAACCCGAGCGCTGGGGTTGCGACAACACGCTGCATGCGGTCGCCCGCGGTCAGGAGTTCGTTTCGGATGTCTCCGGCATTGCCGAGGCGATCCCGTGGCTGGACCGAATCATGACGGAGATTTCAGGGAAGGAGTGTTCGGCGGGGAAGACGAACTGAGGCGCCGGTCCGGAGCTGCCCGCGCGCGCCTGACCACCGGTTCGATGTGACGGTGGGATTCGCGCGCCTCCGCCTTCCTGGGGCCGTGTGCATGGGCGCGGCCCATAGTTATGCCGCCGGCAGGTGTTCCCGAAACCACGCGAGGGTCGCGTTCATCACCTCACTGAAAGCTGGGTCGGCATACACCTCGTAGTGACCGTAGCCTTCGAGCACCACCAGCTTCTTCGGCTCGCCGGCACGGCGGTAGAGCTCCCGGGATTCTTCTGGCGGCACGAGTCGGTCGTCGTCGGTCGTGATGAAGAGAACCGGGCGGGGCGAGATTCTGTCCACCACCCATTCCGGGTGGAAGCTGAGGGTCTCGTCCACATACTCAAGCGGTAGGGTATTGAGCGCTGACGGGATCGTGCGGCGCGCTGCCGCCGCCAGCTCCGCCGACTGGCGGTCGGGGAGCAGCACCTCACCGCGCTCGACGAACTCCGACTGGCCGTCCATGGCGCGCTTGACGCGGTCGGAAGCAGACCGGTCAAGCAGGTCGGACCATTCGTCCGGCCGGCGGACACTTCGCATCCACCGCTCACCGTGGCCGATCCCGACCACGCTGACGACGCAACGCACTCGCCGGTCGATTGCTCCGGTCCACACGACCGTTGCACCGCCGTAGCTCGTGCCGTAGATACCGAGCCGCTGCTCGTCCACATCGTCCTGTGCCCCCAGGAAGGTGAGAGCGGCCTGCACGTCGGCGACCCGGCTGTAGGGAGCCAGGCGGGTGCGGGCCCCCTCGCTCTCCCCCCAGCCCTTGTAGTCGAACGTCAGGACGACGTACCCGGCCTCGGCGAGCACCCGTGCGTTGTCCGGAAGGTAGAGGTCCTTGACTCCGGTGTAGCCATGGCAAAGCACGATGCCGGCACGCATCCCGTCAGGTCGTGGTTCGTCAGGGCGGAAGAGATCACCCGCGAGCTGGAATCCTTCCGAGTAAAAGGAGACCGGGGTTCGGTTCATGACAGGGTTCCTTGGGTGTCCCGCCGGACAAAGAGGGAGGGTCGGCCCGGAAACGTCGTGTCGCCGGGGTGAGCGCGGGCCGTTCGCACAGGTACGGTTCCGGTCTCTCGTGCCCGCTGCGGAGTGCGCACTGATCGTCAAGTATTGCGTACACCGGGGCTTATATCGGTGTCAGGTCGCGGATATAAGCCCCCCTCGGAAGATGGGCCCCGCATGGCTGTTGTCAGGCCGCAGATCGTCGAGTACCACCGACCATCTCGTGCCCGTGCAGGCCGAGCGGCGTGACCGAAGAGCGGGATATCGTGGCCAACGCAAAGAACTTTACGGTCGGCGTCGAGGAGGAATACCTGCTCGTCGATCGGGACAGTCGTGAACTGATTCGCGCCGCCCCCACGGCCTTGCTCGACCATTGCGTCGCAAAGCTCGGCTCGCAGGTCAAGACCGAATTCCAGCAGTCGCAGATCGAGGTCAGCACCGAGGTCTGTGAGACGGTCGGCCAGGTACGGGACGACCTATTGCGGCTTCGGGAAACGGTCGCAGGTTGCGCTGAACGGGAGGGATTGGCGCTGGTTGCGGCCTCCACCCATCCCTCCGCGAAATGGGAGGATCAGCGATCGACCGACCAGGCTCGCTACATCGACCTGGCGCGAGATCTGCAGGGCGTAGGGCGCCGGCTGCTTACCTGCGGGATGCACGTCCACATCTGCATCACCGAGGATGATCTGCGGATCGACCTGATGAATCAGGTCGCGTACTTCCTGCCCCATCTGCTCGCGCTCAGCACTTCCAGCCCCTTCTGGCATGGCGAAGACACTGGACTTGCCTCCTACCGGCTGTCCATTTTCGACAACCTGCCAAGAACCGGGCTGCCGGGGACATTCGCGAGCTGGGGCGAGTACGAGCGCCACGTCAACGTGCTGGCCAGCACCGGCGTGATCCCGGACGCCAGCATGATCTGGTGGGACATCCGGCCGTCGGTGCGCTTCCCGACCATCGAGATGCGCATTTGTGACGTGTGCACACGGCTCGAAGACGCCGTCGTGATCACGGCGCTGTTCCGTTGCTTGGTGCACATGCTGTTCCGTCTGCGCCGAATGAACCAGAGATGGCGCGGTTACGCGCCCATGCTGGTGGCGGAAAACCGGTGGCGGGCCCAGCGGTACGGCATCGATGCGGGCCTCATCGATTTCGGACGAGGGGAGATCGTGCCGTTTCCGGACCTACTTGACGAAATCCTCGACTTGGTTGCCACGGACGCCGATGAACTGGGATGTACCGGCGAATTGGAGACAGCACGGGAGATCCTGGCCCGCGGCACGAGCGCGCACCGCCAGCGCCATGCCTTCGACGAGGCGCGTGCCCGTGGGGCTAGCCGGGATGAAGCCCTCCGGGACGTCGTGGACATGCTGATTGTAGAGAGCGCACTGGGCGCGTAGCGGTCACTGTCCGCTGCGCCGTTGGGGCGCAAGGCTGCGGTGGTGACGGCGCGCCGCGCGACGGGGCACGGGCCGGTTGGGTCGCGCGCGCCGCTTCGTCCACCGGTTCGCGTTCACCCGGCGCCGAACACGCCGGAAATCCCCTAGGTCGCAGCCGCTGCTCCGGTCGAGAACCGCCCCTTATTCGTTGCCGATGACCGCCTGACAGGCCTCCGGCAGGTCGGCGAGCGTGAGTTCGGGCGGCACCTCTCCAGGTGCCGGTGGGGGCGGGTTCAGTGCTTCGTCGGTGAACCACCAGGCGAGTGTTGCGTCGCAACCGTCCCCTGCTGGCGGGGGTTGCTGTTCGATGCATGCATCCCCGGGCGGGCAGCGCAGGCGTACATGAAAGTGGGAATCATGCCCCCACCACGGCCGGACCTTGCGCAACCAGTTCGTGTCGCCGGGTTCTCTCGTGTCACAAAGCTGCCGCTTGATGGCGGCGTTCACGAAAATTCGGGCTACCGCCGGGTCGCTTGCGGCGGTCTCCAGGATCTCCGCATGAGCGCTCGTCCAGTGTTCGTTGACGTGCAGCCGGTCGGCCGAGACGACCGGAGGGGAGCCGATCTCTTCGCGCTCCGCCGTACTCAAATTCAGCCTGCGTCCCGGACGCAACCAGATGTCGACGTCCAGTCCGACCTGATGCGACCGGTGGCCCGAGAGCATGGGGCCGCCACGCGGTTGGCTGATGTCGCCGACGTAGAGTCCCCCCCAGCCGACGGAACGCCCTTCCTGGGCCAGGCGCTTGATGAAAGCGATCGTGTCAGGGTGCCCCCAGTAACGATTTCGCGAGAGGCGCATAGCCTGCCAGTCAGGTCCCGATTCCGGGAGTTGAACGGCGCCAGCGAGGCACCCTGCCGAGTACCGGCCATGCGCCGCCGCCGAGCCCGTTGACGGCTCGTCAGTCGCGCCGAACGCGAATTTCGCTGGTTCTGCGGCCGCCGCGCCGCCAATGACGAGCGCTAGCACGATTCCGATAAGGACGACGGCCGGCTTCAGCGCGTCAAGGAGTAGATGGAGGTAGAACAATGGCTTTCGTCCGGGGGTAGGGCGTGGGCGGGCGGATGACCGTTCGCGATGGCGCAGCGGACGAAAGGTAGGCGCGGAAAGTGCGGGGCTCAACGGGCCGTTCCCGGGAACAGTTTCGCCGTTGCGGGCACGGGTACCGCCAAGCCCATGCATGAGTCGGCCATTGGTCTGTCCGGGTGTCGCGGCCCGAGGCTCCGCACACCACCCGCCCCGATGCATGGCCGCGATTCGCCATCGTGTCGAAGCGTCGAGGCCGGTGCGGTCGCGCCGGATGGGAGGGCGGCCTGCTGTGTCTGAGCGGTTGCGCTCAGGCATGAACAACGGCAAACTGTTTCATTCGGCCGCTCGAACCGATAGAATTACTTTAATATCAATATCTTAGAATCTGCTGAGGCCGTGGCGGGCTTGGACAATTCATGGGATCGGAGCAATGGCAGGAGAGCGCCCACGCGAACGGCCGGCCGGCCGGATCAAGTTCCTGGTTTGCATCGACGATAGCCAGGAGTGCCGCACGGCGCTGCGTTTCGCTTGCATGCGTGCCCAGAACACTGGTGGCAAGGTCAGCCTGATCTACGTCATCGAACCGAACGCCTTCAACTTGAGCGGGTCGGTCCAGGAGATCATGGCTGAGGAGGCGCGCGATCAGGCGCGAGCTGCACTGGAAGAATGTGCCGGCGAAGTCTTCGAGGAGTTTGGCGTACGGCCGGAGATGGCTGTACACCAGGGAGACAAGGCCAACACGATCCTGACGACGATCGAAGAAGACGAGAGCATCAATATCCTGGTCTTGGGGGCTGCGCCGGAAGGCGCCGGTTCGAATAGACTGATCTCCTACCTGTCGAGCCAAGTGACCAAGCGGCTCCACATTCCCCTCACCATCGTGCCGGGTGACCTGGACGATGAACGGCTCCGCTGGATCACCTAGGGGCCTATATCGAATACTTGACAGCTTACGCTGCTAGCCGTCGATTCATTTCACCGGTCGCCAGTGTCGCTGAGTGCGATCGCCCCTCGCCGTGCAGCTGCGCCGGCCGGTGGAACAGCACCAGGTGGACGATCTGGCGATGTTCCGCGCCGTCAGGCGCGCTAGGCGCCGGTTCGGCGGCACTCTGGTGGGGCGGGGCAGGCAGCGGCGGATGTTTCATGCATGTTCTTGCAACACAGGATTATAACTGCAACACATAGGAACAAACCTGACCTGTCAAGTAGTCGATATCAGTCCCTAACAATTCTGTGAATTTGCCGTAATCGCGCGAATTTGCGCGTAGCGTGGCATGGGAACCGAATGTGCATCGACCGTTGCCCGTTCTGGTCCACGGAACCGTGATCGCTCATTCGGCGGAAAGAGGGGAGTTGATGGAAAAATTACCCCAGAGCCCGAATCGCTCGACGACCACCAAGAATATCGTGAACTATGCCATGCGCGCCCCCCTGCTTACCCCGGAACGCGAGCGCGAACTGGCGCTCCGGTGGCGGGAGCAAGGCGATGTGGCCGCCATGCACGAGCTGGTTGAAGCCCACGCCCGGCTGGCCATTTCCATCGCCAAGCGGTTCCGCAACTACAACGTGCCAATGTCTGATCTGATCCAGGAAGCGCACATCGGTCTGGTGCAGGCCGCAGACCGTTTCGACCCCGAGCGCGGCGTGCGGTTCTCGACTTGCGCCAGCTGGTGGGTTCGCGCGGCCATCCAGGACTACGTATTGAGAAACTGGTCCGTCGTGCGGACCAGCACGACCGCAGCGCAGAAGTCCTTGTTCTTCGGATTGTCTCGATACCGTGCCCGGTTGGCGGGTTACGGGGATGCTGAACTGACTCCGGAACATCGCGACATCGTTGCTCGCTCTCTGGGCGTAACCGAAGCCGAAGTCGAGCGCATGGAGCACCGACTGGGTGCCGCTGGCGACACTTCCCTGAACCAGCCACTGTATGAAGACGGCACCGAAGAGCGTCAGGATGCAGTGGTCGACGAGCGCGAAGGCCCCGAGGCCGAGGTGGTGCAGCGCGTCGAGTACACCAAGCGGATGAGCTGGGTCCGCAAGGCGCTCCGGTCGCTGACATTGCGGGAACGCCGGATCGTGAGGGCGCGCCATCTCGCCAAGACACCGCGCACGCTCGAAGAGCTGGGCTCGGAGCTGGGTGTCAGCAAGGAGCGGGTGCGACAGATCGAGCACCAGGCGATCACCAAGCTGCGCCGTAAGGTGCTTGCGTTTCAGGATCTGGCCGCCGCGCCAGCCTAGATTCCCTTCCCGGTCTTGCATTCGAGCCGGGTTCTCTCCATATCCGCTCAGCGGGCCCTTGCCCGCCGAGCGTATGGAGGATCCCGGGCATGGCCGCAGCCAGCAAGGAAGCGTCGCCGGCAGAGCGGCACCAATTTGAGGCAGAGGTCGGGCAGCTTCTCGACCTGATGGTCAACGCGCTGTATAGCCAGCGCGACGTGTTCTTGCGGGAACTCGTATCAAACGCGGCCGACGCAGCTGACCGGCTCCGCTACGCGGCTCTGGCCAAACCGGAACTCCTCGGTGACAGCCCCGATCCGCAGATCTTGCTGTCGGTCGATCCCAAGTCCAGGGTCCTTGAAATCGAGGACAACGGCATCGGGATGTCAAAGGCGGCCCTCGCCAAGGATCTCGGCACCATCGCTCGATCCGGAACCCGGGCCTTCGTGGAGCGGATGAAGAAGTCGGACGACGGCAAGCAGAAACCCGATCTCAGCCTGATCGGGCAATTCGGAGTCGGCTTCTATTCGGCGTTCATGGTGGCTGAGCGAGTGGAAGTGGAAAGCGTCGCGGCCGGCACCACAAAGGGCTGGGTGTGGTCCTCCGATGGCCGCGGTACCTATGAGATCGCGCGAGCCCAGCGGTCCCGGCGAGGGACCTGCGTGCGGTTGCACCTGCGGAAGGACGCCAAGGAATACCTGGAAGAGGCCCGGTTGCGACACGTCGTGCGCACTTGGTCGGACCACGTGTCCGTACCGATCGAACTCCGGATTGGCAAGGATCAGCAGCCACAGGTCATCAACACTGCTGCGGCACTGTGGACCCGGCCGAAGAAGGAAATCACGTCCGAGCAATACGTTTCCTTCTACCGCGATGTCGGACACTGCTTCGATGAGCCCTGGATCACGCTTCACAACCGAGCGGAAGGCAAGCTCTCGTACGTCACGCTTCTGTTCATTCCGACCGAGCAACCACTGGATCTGTACGACCCCGAACGGCGCCGGCAGCTGCGTCTCTTCGTCAAGCGGGTGTTCATCACCGACCGGACAGATGCCCTCATTCCGCCCTGGCTGCGGTTCGTCAGAGGGGTCGTCGATTCAGAGGACCTGTCCCTCAACGTCAGTCGGGAAATGCTGCAGCAGGATCCTCATGTCGCTCGCCTGCGTCAAAGCATCACCCGGCGCGTGCTCAATGCGCTGAAGAACAAGGCGGAGAAGGAGCCGGAGGCGTACGCACGGTTTTGGAAGATCTTCGGCCCGGTACTCAAGGAAGGCGTCTACGACGACGACGAGTGGCGAGACAGGCTGCTGGCGCTGCTTCGGTTCCGCTCCGCGGGTGGACAGGCGTCCGACGAACTGGTCAGCCTCCCAGGGTACGTGGACCGGATGAAGGAGGGGCAGGAAGAGATCTACTACATCTCGGGAGAGGACCCGGATCAGCTTGCCGAGAGTCCGCAGATCGAGGGTTTCCGGGCCCGCGGCCTTGAGGTGCTGCTGCTGTCGGACACGGTCGACGACTTCTGGGTGCCACGGGTCGGAGAGTACCAGGGGAAAGTACTGCGATCCGTGACCAAGGGCGGTATCGACCTGTCCCGCTTTGAACCGCAAGAGCCGGAGGCGGCCTCCGGGGAAACCTCCGATGTGGACGTGGGACAGCTGATCTCGCGGTTCAAAACGGTCCTAGGCGGGGCGGTGGCCGATGTGGTGCGGTCGGATCAGCTGACCGAGTCGCCCGCCGTGCTGGTCGCACCCAAGGACGGCATGGACCTTCAGGTGGAAAAGTTGCTGCAGCGACACGGTCAGCTGCAGGAGCTGTCCCGGAAAGTCCTGGAAATCAATCCGGCGAACGAACTGATCCGCGCCATGGGGCGTGAGGATGTCAACGACCAGGAGTTCGACGACGCAGCGCATGTGCTGCTCGACCACGCGCGGTTGGTGGCCGGCGAGCCCGTATCCGATCTGGCGAAGTTCGGGAGGAGGACGAACCGGCTGATCAGCCGCGGGTTTGGTTGAGGGTCTTTCGCGATCCCGGCCCTAGTCTACGACCGCGGCGCCCAGCACCTCTCCCTGCCCGTGGCGCTGGGCGATTACAGCCATGATCTGGCCCGGGTGATCGTCGAGATCCCGCGGTAGCGGTATGCGCTGGGCGCTGCCGTCCCAGTCGATGATTTTCCGGTACGTTCGCACCACGTTGAACGTCAGGAGATGGCGTCCCATGTTCTCGCCTCGAAGGACGCGGGTTTCACGCACGGGGTCGAATCGAATCAGGTAGATCTCGGCGGGCGTATCGTGCCGGTTGGTGAGGATCTCGCTTTCGCCTTCAGTCTCGACGATTCGCAAGAGCGGTGTGGGCGGTGCTGTCTCGAGCGCGCGCTGCAATTCCCGCATCACCTGTGGCGCGCGAGAACCGACCACATCGACCTTGCCGGAGATCACCATTTGCGGGGTATAGACCCGTCCACTGGAAAGCCGCGACGCGTACGCTTTCTGCCGTCGGGTGGCCCAAGGAGCGGCAAAACTGTCCTTCCAGCCGATGTAATCCCAGTAGTCGACGTGAAACGACAGCGCCAGGATGTCGGGGTTGCGTGCGATCCGGCCGATCACCGCGTGCGCGGGCGGGCAGGAGGAGCAGCCTTCCGACGTAAACAGCTCAACGACGACGGCGCGCTCACCCGCCTGCCCGACGATCGGAGCGAACAGAATCCCCGCCGCGACGGCCGCAGCGCCGTATGCCCGGAAGCGTTTCATTCGTCGGTTATAGGGTGACACCTGCGCACTGGCTACCGGCGCGTGATCCTAGCCGATTGAGCCCGTGCTGACGGTCGCCGAGCGGATACGGCATTCCGGTTCCGGGGGAACCTCCGCTCGACCGCCTCGCTGACGTCATGCGTGCAGTGCCGGGCGGCCGCGGCAGACCGCGCCAACGGCCATTGGTGCAGGGGAGAGACCGGCGCCTGGACCGATCCGGCACCGGCCTTCACCGGACGCCGGCATTAGGAACCCCGACGGCGAAGGCGAGATCGTCGCGAGTCGGCCGGACCGGAACCACCTCAGTCGGGTGGGGGTCAGGCCGCTTGCGCCATGCGCCGCAGCACGGTGAGAAGGATTCCACCGTTTCGGAAATGTTCGGCCTCGTCCGAGGTGTCGACACGGCTACGGAGCTGGAACTCCTGCCGGCTGCCGTCGGCCCGCAACACGGTCAGCTGCAGCCGGTCCCGCGGCTTGATGCCCCCATCCAAACCCGACACGTGAAACAGTTCCGTGCCGTCGAGGCCAAGGTCCTGACGCGTGACGCCGCTTTCGAACACGAGTGGCAACACGCCCATGCCGATCAGGTTGGTGCGGTGGATGCGTTCAAAGCTCTCCGCGATCACAGCCCGGATACCCAGTAGCCGCGTCCCTTTGGCAGCCCAGTCGCGGGACGAACCCGTTCCGTACTCCCGTCCGGCGATGACAATCAGCGGTACGTCGTCGACTCGATACCGCTCGGCAGCGGCGTAGACGGAGAGAAGCTCGCCGCTGGGCTGGTGCCGCGTGAAGCCTCCCTCGGTGCCCGGCGCGAGCTCATTCCGGATACGAATGTTGCCGAAGGTGCCCCGGAGCATGATTTCGTGGTTGCCGCGGCGAGCACCAAACGAGTTGAACTCGACCGGTCGAACCTGCCGCTCGCTAAGCCATTCCCCGGCGGGCCCGTCGGCCCGGATTGCACCGGCCGGCGAAATATGGTCGGTGGTCACGCTATCACCGAGCACCAGCAGGGCGCGGGCGTTGCGGACGTCACCCACTGGTGCGGGTTCAGGGGTCATGCCGTCAAAAAACGGTGGCCGCCGTACATATGTGGATTCGTCGTGCCAGTGGTACGTCGAGTCGCCGGTCGCGGCGATCGTCTGCCACGCTGCGGAACCTTCGAAAACCGCGCCGTAGCGGCGCCGAAACATCTCCGGCTTCAGCGACGTGGCAATGGTGGACTGGATGTCGGCGTTGTCCGGCCAGAGGTCCCTGAGGAAGACATCGTTGCCGTCGGGGTCGGTTCCGAGGGGCTCGCTCGTGAGATCAAGATCCATGGTCCCGGCGATTGCGTAGGCCACGACCAGCGCTGGCGAGGCCAGCCAATTTGCCCGGACGTTCGGATGGATTCTTCCTTCAAAATTGCGGTTCCCTGACAGGACAGCCGAGACGGTCAGGCCGTCCCCGTGTTCAATCGCCTCGACAATGGCGGAATCGAGCGGACCGGAGTTCCCGATGCAGGTGGTGCAGCCATAGCCGACGAGATGAAACCCCAATTCTTTCAGCGGTGTCGTGAGGTTCGCCGCGTCCAGATAGTCCGTCACCACTTGGCTTCCGGGTGCGAGACTCGTCTTGACCCAGGGCTTGCGATCCAAGCCCCGTTCCCGTGCCGCCTTCGCGAGCAGCCCGGCCGCCACCATGGCCGAGGGATTCGAGGTGTTGGTACAACTTGTAATTGCGGCTATGACCACGGAGCCGTTCGTGAGCGCGTAGCCGGTTCCGGACACCGGAACCGGCCGACCGGAAACGTCGGCCAGTTCGGCCATGGCTTGTTTCGCCGCGCGCAGGGGGACGCGGTCCTGCGGTCGTTTCGGACCGGCGATGCTGGACTCCACGGTGCCGAGGTCAAGCTCAAGCACGTCGGTGAATTCGGGGTCCGGGCCGTCAACGTCCTGCCAGAGGCCCTGTTCTTTGGCGTACCCTTCGACGAGACGGATCCGGTGGCGGTCACGGCCTGAAAGTTCGAGATAGCGCAGCGTCTCCTGGTCGACAGGAAAGAACCCGCAGGTGGCACCATATTCCGGCGCCATGTTCGCCAGGGTTGCGCGGTCGGCCAGCGGCAGGTCACGCACTCCGGAGCCGAAGAACTCAACGAACTTCCCGACCACGCCGTGTTCGCGCAGCATCCGCGTCACGGTCAATACGAGGTCCGTGGCGCCGGCCCCTTCGGGAAGCCGTCCTCTCAGGCGAACCCCCACGACGTCGGGCACCAGCATCGAGATGGCATTACCGAGCATGGCGGCTTCGGCTTCAATTCCTCCGACGCCCCAGCCCAGAACCGAGAGTCCGTTGACCATGGTCGTATGGCTGTCAGTCCCCACCACAGTGTCCGGGTAGGCAACCTTCGATCCATCCTGTTCGCTGACCCACACAACCTGCGCTAGATGCTCGAGATTGACCTGGTGACAGATACCGGTGCCCGGCGGTACGACCCGAAAGTTGTGGAACGCTCCCGCCCCCCAGCGCAGGAACTCGTAGCGCTCGCGATTGCGTTCGAACTCAAGATCAACGTTCCGCGCGAAGGCGCTGTCGGCGGCAAACTGGTCGACCATGACGGAATGGTCGATCACGAGATCCACCGGAGTCTGCGGATTGATGCGCTCGACCGGGATATTGACCGTCCGTGCAGCGTCCCGCATTGCTGCCAGGTCGGCCACGGCAGGTACGCCGGTGAAGTCCTGCATGAGGATACGCGCAGGACGAAATCCGATCTCGCGCGGCTGTCCGGGTGTACCGTCGTTGGCCGCCAGCTTGACGAGAGCGGCGTGGTCGCCTTGCCGGAGCAGATTCTCCGCCAGCACCCGAAGCGATCGGGGGAGATGCGCTATTTCCGGCAGCGCTGCCGCCGCCGCTGGCAGACTGTGGTAGCCGTACGACTCGCCGTCAATGACGAGAGTGCGAAGAGTCTCTTGCGTATTCAACGGGCCCTCTCCGGCGCCGGATCTCGGCTGTTACGAGGCTTCAGGTTGCCCTTCGCAGCACGCCTTCCAGCCGCTGCGCGGCCTTTTCCTCGGTCAGGTTCTTTTCAGCAGCGGCCAGCTCCCGGGAAAACCGGTCGAGGGCGTCCTTGTAGAGTTCACGTTCACTGAACGACTGCTCGGGGCCGTCCGGGGCCCGATACAAGTCTCGCAGGACCTCCGCGATCTGCACGAGGTCTCCGGAATGCAGTTTGCTTTCGTAGTCTTGGGCGCGCCGGCTCCACATGGTGCGGGAAATCCGGGCGGGCTTCTTCAGCGTGTTGGTAGCCGCTTGGATCTGGGACTTGTTGCTGATTGGCCGGAGCCCCAGCTCCTGCAGACGGGTTACAGGAATCTTCAGTCGGGCCATTTCGCGGCCATACGCAATCGTGATCAGCTCCAGCGTTTCGCCGCCCAGCGACTGTTTCTCCAATCCGACTACCCTACCTGGCCCGTGCGAGGGATGAACAACCCAATTACCGTTCTTGAAACCTTCCGGTCGCGGCGAGGCGCGTTTCCGTGCGGCCGGCCGTTTCGGCTTTGGGTCCGGTTTGGGCTTGGCTGCAGCCGCGGTCGTCACGGCATTAGCCGCTTGGCCCGCAGCAGCTTCCTTCTTGCTCGCAGCCTTCGGAGCGTCATCCGCACCAACGCGAGTCGCCGGCGCGGCCGCGCCACTGCTCTCGGCCTTCGAAGCGGCGGTCTTACGGGCGGTCTTGGCCGGGGATGTCGATCTCGGGGCAGCTTTCGTTTTCGCCGCGACCTTCGTTTTCGGCGCAGCCTTCGCCTTGGCCGGCGCCTTGGCTTTGGGCGGTGCCTTGGCCTTTTTGGCGGTGTCGGTCGCGGCCTTGCTGGGTTTGGCTGACGTCGATGGTGCAGCCGCCGCCTTGGCCTTCGACTTGGACGGTGTTGCCGCCTTGGCGGCGCCAGCGCCCTTCGACCGTGATGCCGTCTTCGCGGTTGCCTTCGGGGCAGTCTTGGCGCTCTTCGTGGTCGCTGCCGTTGACTTGCGATCGGTGCGGTCAGCTGGCGTCTTCGCCGAACGTTGGGTGGTGGACGTCGACTTGGAAGCAGTTGGCGGATTGCGCCGCGCCTTGGCGGATTTCGACTTGGACGAGGATGTCTTCGATGCGGTGGCGGTCATGGGTCTCGGCTTCCGAATGGCGGATCAAACCGGTCGGCGGAACGGGGGCCGGTCGTACGGGCCGGGACGGCTTGCCCAGACGTTGGGATCCGGACCCGCACTAACCGGCTGAAGCGCCGGGATTCTTGCTGAAGAACTTCTCGTACTTTCCTTCCATTCCCTCATATGTCGGCCCGTCTTCGGGAGAGTCGCCTTTTCGAATGATGTTCGGCCAGACGTTCGAATACTCGGTGTTCAAATCGAGCCATTTTCTCGCCTCGTCCTCACTGTCGGGAAGAATGGCTTCGGTCGGGCATTCCGGTTCGCACACCCCGCAATCAATGCACTCTTCGGGGTTAATCACCAGCATGTTTTCGCCTTCGTAGAAGCAGTCGACAGGACAGACTTCAACGCAGTCCATGTACTTGCATCGAATGCAGGCTTCGGTGACGACATAGGTCATGGACAATCCTCGGTCGGCTTGGAATGGTCTGGTAGCGATGCGACCGCGCGTCTCCGGGCTTCGCCCCGGGCGCGATCCGGTACGTGCAAGAGTCCGGCGATCCGACGGACGAGCATGTCCTCGTAAGGATCGATCCGACCGTCGGCGCAGACCACGGACCATAACAGGTAGACGAGCTCGGTGCGAGCCTCGTCGTCCCAAGAATCGTTGATTGCGCGCGTGAATCGGTAGTACGACGAAGCCTCGTCACCGGCCGCCTTGCCCTGCTCCAGCAGCCGTTCCGCCGCCGGGCCGTCGAGTTCGAAGCGGCGCTGCAGCAGCGTCAGGATGGTCGATCGCTCCACTGGGTCGAATTGCTCATCCATCCCGGCCGCCTCGGCTAGGAGCGCCGCGCAGGCGATCTCCACGGGGCTGCCCTCTTCCGGTTCAGCAGCATTGTCGGCCTTGGGAAGAGATCCGGCGAGTGCTGCTCGAATACGGTCAAATAGCATGCTGCCCTTTGCACGTGATGATTCCGCGAAGTGTGAAAGGTGGGAGCGTCCACCCGGGGGTGTTGGAGTTAGGTCGAATAGGACCTAGATGCCAGCCACTGTCATGCCGTCGATACGAAGGGTGGGGGAGTCGATGCCCGTCCTGAACATGAGGTCGTCAGCGGGCGTCACGTTCCGAAACATGTCGGTGAGATTGCCGGCGACGGTCACCTCGCTCACGGGATGGGTCTTCTCGCCGTTCTCAATCCAGTACCCGGTCGCCCCCCGGCTGTAGTCCCCGGTTACCAGATTGAAGCTCATTCCCAGCATTTCGGTGACGTAGAACCCGTTTCGGATATCGCTCAGCAGCTCTTCCGGCGTGACGGCGCCAGCCGCGAGGAACAGGTTGCTCGGGCCCGGCTCCGGCACGCCGCCCGGCGCCCGCGCGGCGGACCCGGTGGAGGAGAGGTTCAGTTTCCGCGCCGAGCGCGAATCAAGCAGCCAGGTCCGGAGTACGCCATCGTCGACGACCAGCCGCGACGCGACGGCAACGCCTTCGCCGTCGAACGGGCGGGATCGGTGCCCGAAGGGCCGCAGCGGATCGTCCGTGATGTTGATGCCCTGCGGAAACAGGCGGCTCCCCATCCGATCCTTGAGGAACGTCGTGCCCCGCGCGACCGCAGTCCCGGAGATGGCCCGCGCCAGCAGAGACAGCAAGCCTGCCGCGACCCGCGGTTCGAACACCACGGGTACTTGGGCCGAGGGCGCCTTGCGGGGTTCCAGTCGGGCGACCGTCCGGGCGCCCGCGCGGCGGCCGACTTCGGCCGGATCCGTCAGGTCGGTCTGGCGCACGGCGCTGGAATAATCGTAGTCCCGCTCCATGCCCGTGCCGGTTCCAGCGACAACGCTCACCGACAGGGAGTGATGGGTGCGCCGATAGGCTGCGTCGAACCCGTCGCTGGCACTCAAGGTAAGTGTGGTGTCGGCTGCACCCGCGTGTCCGCCTTCGGTATTGGTAATTCCCTTGACCGCGAGCGCCGCTTCCTCCGCGGCGGCCGCCCACTCGCCGAGGGTCTCGGTGGTGGGAATGGCGGCATCGCTCAAGGGCACCGGCACCGGATCGGTGGGTCGGCTGCCCGCCTCGGGGAGGCCGGCATGCGGGTCTTCAGGCGTGACTCGGGCCATGGCGACAGCCCGTTCCACAAGCTCCGTCCGGGCGGCCTCGTCCGCGACATCAGACATCGCGACGGATGCCTGGCGTCCGCCAACGATCACCCGCAGC
Source organism: Rhodospirillales bacterium (assembly GCA_028824295.1). Lineage (NCBI taxonomy): Bacteria > Pseudomonadati > Pseudomonadota > Alphaproteobacteria > Rhodospirillales > Rhodospirillales bacterium. The sequence continues at coordinate 39,083 of JAPPED010000030.1, forward strand.
CCGGCCTGCAGGCTTTCAGAACGTTCGATCGATTCTGTTTCAGCCTTGCGCACCGACACGTCCAGTGCGGTGCCCGAGGCAATCAGGGCGTCTGCTTCGTCAGCGCCCGAACGGATGGCGGTCTCGACCAGTTGCGCAGCCAACGGGTGAGGGGAGACATGGGTCACTCTGCTGCCTCGGGCAAAACCAGACGTACGTCATCGTTATAGAGCAGCAATTCGCAGGTACAAGTCTTGCCCAGTTGGTTCCCGCGCCGCATCCGTTCGCAGCCCTCCATAGCTGCGCGGGCGGCGACCGGTTCGCCAGCCACCTGCCAGGCGTAGCCCAGGGCTTCGAAAATCCCCTCGTCCAGGAACGCTTCGTCCAGCGATCCCCAGGGAATGCACGCGGCACCCGCACGATTGGGCCGCAGCGTGTCGTAATCGATGCTCCAACTCAGCATGCTCCGCTTGAAGACCTCGATGAGCTGTGGGGTCGGGTCCGCTTGGACGGGGCTGACGAGACCCAGGGCCAGCAGCGATACGACAAGGATTGCCGGCAGTCTTCGGTGACACATCAGGGCGAGACTTTCCAGGTTGAGGTTCGGCGCAACAGGTCGGACAGAGGAAGATGGCCGCGCTCCTCCACTTGATCACGGACTTCCACTTCAAAGACTGGCCCTTCCTCCGCAAACAGGACGCCGACCGCGAGCGGCAGATCCGGGCCTTCCATAGTGGCGAGGAGCGTGGCCAAGGCTCGGTTCGACTGGTCGTGGACGAGAACTTCCTCCTCCGGCACGCCATCCGCACCGACCGACACGGCTTGGAGCGCGAACGCGTCGCGATCCAGGATCAGCCCTCGGTTCAGGTCCGGGCCAAAGCGCAGCGGCTCGCCGTGGACGACGTGAATCTGGCGTTCCGCCGCGACCGAACGCTCCGTGAAGTCGGCAAAGACCCCGTCGTTGTAGACGATGCAGTTCTGCAGAATTTCCACGAACGCAGTTCCGGCAAACGCATGGGCCGCGCTGAGCGTCGTCTGCAGTTCGGCGATGCGCGTGTCGATACCGCGGGCGATAAATCTCGCTCCGCTGCCCAGCGCGAAGCGGCAGGCGGACACGGGGTTCCCGACGGAGCCCGCCGGGGAGGAGGGCGTCACGGTGCCGATTCGCGACGTGGGCGAATACTGCCCCTTGGTCAGCCCGTAAGCTTCGTTGTTGAACAGCAGGACCTGGCAGTTGAGGTTGCGCCGCAACAGGTGCAGCAGATGGCCGGCACCGATCGAAAGGCCATCACCGTCGCCCGTCACCAGCCAAACATCGAGTTCCGGATTGGCCAGCTTGAGGCCGGTCGCGATCGCCGGGGCCCGGCCATGAATGGTGTGAAAACCGTACGTCGCGAGATAGTACGGAAGCCGCGCCGCGCAGCCGATACCGGAGACAAACACGGTGTTCGACGGGTTCGCGTCAAGCCCCGCGAGCGTCTTCTGCACTGCTCGCAAGATCGCATAGTCACCGCAACCCGGACACCAGCGAACTTCCTGCCCGGATTCATAGTCCCGCGCAACTCGAACCGGGGCATTCATGAGACGGTCTTCGCCCGGCCTTCGATCGCAGCGACCAACTCATCGACCCGAAACGGCTTCCCGGTCACCTTGGGGAGACTTTCTGCATCGACCAGGAAGCGGTCCCGGAGCACGCGCACGAGCTGCCCGGAGTTGACCTCGGGCACCAGGATTCTCCGGTAAGACGCCAGCAGGTCACCGAGATTTGCAGGCAGGGGGTGCAGGTGGCGCAAGTGGATGTGCGCCGCAACGGTCCCCGTGCCCCGGCAGTGGGCAAGCGCCTCCCGCGCAACCCCGAACGTGGACCCCCACGTCACCACGCACAGCGAAGCGTCTTCGGGGCCCTCCGCCGTTGCAGGCGGCAGCGCGCACGCGACCCGGGCAACCTTGGCGATACGTGCGTCGTTCATGAGTTGGTGATTGTCGGGGTCATAGGAGATGCCGCCGCTTCCGGCGCTCTTTTCCAGCCCGCCGATTCGATGCTCGAGACCGGGAGTGCCGGGCTTGACCCAGGCACGGGCCAACGTGTCGGGATCGCGGGCAAACGGCTCAAAGCCATCCGGGTCGGTCCGAAACTCGACCGTTTCGGAACCTGGCAGCGCCGGCTCCGGCAGGCGCCAGGGTTCAGAGGTGCTCGCAATGAACGCGTCCGAAAGGATCATCACTGGCGTCATATGGCGGATGGCGATACCGGCGGCCTCGATGGCCGTCGTGTAGCAGTTGCTCGGGCTCTTGGGAGCCAGTACCACCAGGGGGGCTTCGCCATGGCGACCGTACAAGGCCTGTAGCAGGTCCGCCTGCTCTGTCTTGGTGGGCATGCCGGTCGACGGTCCGGCGCGCTGGGAGTTCACAACCACGAGCGGCAGTTCGACGGCGACCGCGAGGCCGAGTGCTTCGGCCTTGAGAGAGATTCCTGGCCCCGAGCTTGACGTGACGCCGAGCGCCCCTCCATAGGAGGCTCCGATCGCGGCACAAGCAGCACCGATCTCGTCCTCAGCCTGAAACGTCAAGACGTTGCGCCGGCGCATGGCCGACAGTTGGTGCAGCAAGGTGGATGCTGGCGTAATCGGATAGGCACAGAAAACGATGTCCAAACCGGTGCGTTCCGCTGCTGCAGCAAGGCCAAATGCCAGGGCTTCCGCGCCGGTGATCGTGCGGTACTCGCCCGGTGCCCAATCGTGCGGAGTCTCTCGCGTCTGCAAGAGATCAAGGCTGGGCAGCTCGGTGGTCTCTCCGTAAGCATGGCCGGCCTTCAACGCCGCGAGGTTCGCATTGCCGACCGGCGTGTCGCCGAAGCGATTGCGAATCCAGTGCTCGGCCTCGGACGTGTCCCGATCCAGCAACCACAGCGTCAGGCCCACGGCCCACATGTTGCGGCAGCGCAGCGATCCCTTTTGGCCGAGATCAAACTCCTTGACCGCATCGATCGTGTGCCGCGTGATATCGGGAGTAAGCGCGCGAACCCCGTTCAGCGCTTCCGCTTCCAGCGGATTGTCGTCGTAGCCCGCTTTCTTCAGCGAGCGCGCAGTGAACGTGCCCGAATCGACGACGAGGAGGCCGTTGCGGTCGAGGTCGCTGATGTTGGTTTTGAGAGACGCTGGATTGAAGGCAACCAGCACGTCCGGCGTGTCGCCCGGGGTGAGGACCTCGCCCTCTCCCACCCGCAATTGAAACGCGGACACCCCGTACGTGGTTCCGGCGGGTGCCCGGATTTCCGCGGGGAAGTCGGGAAGCGTGGAAACACCCTTGCCGCCCAGGGCGGCGGCCATGGTGAGTCGCATACCGGATAGCTGAATGCCGTCCCCGGAATCACCGGCAAATCGGACGACGATGCCGCCGGTACTCGGGGTCAGGTTGGCTGGAGGCTGCAGGGTCGTTTCTCTCAAGCGGAAGCGCACCGGCCGTGCGGAACCGCGTGTGGGGTGGGACAGTCGAGGAAGCCTGTAAAAAAGGATACAGTATGTGGCCCCGCAGGCACGTCAACGGGTGGATGCCGCCCGCAACGCTGTCGCCGCCTTCCGTCTGAGTCTGTGTCCATGTCGGCCATGATCATCGACGGAAAGGAGTTGGCGCGCCGCACGCGTGCGCGGCTGGCCGGCGATGTGGCTGATGCCACCGGGAAGTTCGGCTCCGCCCCCGGCCTCGCCGCGATTCTGGTGGGCGATGATCCGGCGAGCGAGACCTACGTACTGACGAAGCGCCGACAGGCCGCCGAATGCGGAATCCGCTCGACCGCCCACCACCTGGCGGCGGATACGACCGAGGCCGACCTGATCGAGCTCGTCCATGCGCTGAACAGCGACGACGCCGTGGATGCAATTCTCGTGCAGCTGCCGCTCCCGAGACACATCGCATCGCATCGCGTTCTCGACACCGTGCTGCCGGGCAAGGATGTCGACGGTTTTCATTCTCGGAACGCCGGGCTCCTGGCCGTCGGGAGGCCCGAGACCGTTCCGTGCACCCCAAGCGGCTGCCTCGCACTTCTGCGACAAGCCCATGGCGATGACGAGAGCGGAGGTCTCGGCAAACTGGCTGGGCTGCAGGCCGTGGTTGTGGGCCGGAGCAGCATCGTCGGTCGTCCGATGGCCGCGCTGCTCACCGCCGAGAACTGCACCGTCACGTTGGCGCATTCGCATACCCGCAACCTTCCGGAGGTCTGCCGGCAGGCGGACGTCCTCGTGGCTGCGACCGGCCGCCCGGAAATGGTGCGAGGAGACTGGATCAAGCCCGGCGCCACCGTGATCGAC
>JAPPED010000031.1 GCA_028824295.1 Rhodospirillales bacterium
CCGGCGCCCGCGTCCGCCAGAACCCCCGGTCCCATAAGGCGAAGCTATCCGCGCGATAGGAAAACGCTCTTGGACACCGCTCGTGGCTGCCTACATGTCGTGATCGGGTACACCTGCGCAGGGGTGACGACCAGAGAGAGGCAGGCGGACGGCAGACAGCATGGGACACTGCGGGAGACAAACACGGCAGAAAGCGGTCCGCCCGCCCGGGCCGCAGCCCGGGCGTCCGGAGCCCAGGGCGCGCTGACATGTTCGAGCGGCGCAGCGACCTGGTCCGGCTTCTCGCCGTGGCGGACGCGGAACGGATCGTCGCGGCCGCCGACCGGCTCGCCATGACCCAGCCCGCGCTCAGCCGCATCCTCGCCCGCCTGGAGAAGGAGTTCGGCGGGCGTCTGTTCGAGCGCATCCCCGACGGCGTGCGCCCCACCCGGCTCGGCACCCTGGTCGTCGGGCACGCGCGCCGCATCGTGCGCGACATCGAGCACGGCGAGGAAGCGGTGGCGGCGGAGCACGCCGGGCGTACCGGGCGCTTCCGTGTCACCGCGGCACCCGTCTGGATGCAGGCCGTCGTCACGCCCGCCGTCCGGGCGTTCCACGCCGCCTTTCCCGAGGTCGAGCTGAAGCTCCGCACGGTCCCGTGGCGCAAGGGCGTCAGGCTCCTCGCCGACGGCCGTACCGACCTGCACTGCGGCGGGATCGACACCGGCGAGGCCCTGCCGGCGCACCTTCGGCGCGACCGCTTCCTCGGCGTGACCGCCGGCATTGTCGCCGCCCGCGATCACCCCCTTCACGCCGCCAGGCCCGAGCCCCGCGACCTCGCCGACTGGCCGTGGATCGACCTCGACGGGCCGGCCAGGGTGGGCAACGGCGGGCTGCCGTCCCTGGTCGCGGTCTTCGACGAGCTGCACCGCCAGACCGGCCGGCGCGTGCGCGCGGTCATCCGCGCCGGCTCGGCCGGCGTGGCACTGCTGGCCGAAGGGCCGTGGCTCGCCTGGCTGCCGCTCGAGCTGATCGACCGCCTACCCGGGGCGCCGCTGGAGGCCCTGCCCCTGACGTTCGGCCGGCGCCGCTACCGCACCGGCTTCGTCGTCCGCCGCGCGGCCGAGGACCTGGAGCCGTTCCGCGCGCTCAAGCACGTGGTGCACGCGGCCGTCCTCGGGCGCCCCATCGGGCCGCCCGAATAGAGCGGGGAGCCCAAAGCCCTACAGAGCCTCGCGCTCCGCCCAAGAGTGCGGGAGCGGGCCGGAATCAGAGGTGACGGCTGACCGTTCGGCCCCGGCGCCGGCGAACCCGCCGTATTCAACGCAGCTCTTCGGGGAGGCGCGGTAGCAGGCAGCGAAGGTGCTCGAGCAGCTGCCGGTACATGCCCGGTTCGCGGAGGCTCATGCCCCGGGCCCTCTCGGAGTGGTGCCGCTCCGTCTGCCTGAGCGCGGTCCGGGTGGTCGACGACGCGCTGTGGAAGGCGGTGAAGCACCGCCAGGGCGAGATCACGGAGCAATACGCCACCGTCATCGAGGCGACACAGTCCGCGCGCGCCAACCGTCTGAACGGCGCCCACCGTCCCCGCCACCTGCTTTCGGGCCTGCTCGAATGCGGCGTCTGCGGCGGCCCCTATCCCATGCGCGGCCTGGACCGCTACGGCTGCTCCAACCACATCATGACCGGCACCTGCTCGAACGGCCGGGGCATCCGCCGCTCGGTCATCGAAGAGCGGGTTCTGTCAGGTCTGAAGGACAGGCTGATGGCGCCGGAGGCGGCCGCCGAGGCGATGCGGGCCTGGGCCGAGGAGACCAACCGGATCAATCGCGAGCGCCGCGCCTCGGGCGCGAGCGATCGCAAGGAGCTGGCCGGGGTCGAGAAAAAGATCGCATCCATGATCGCGGTGATCGAGGACGGCGGCTACGTGCGGGGCATGGTGGACCGGCTGCGCGAACTGGAAGCGCGCCAGGGCGAGCTGAACGAGCGGCTGTCGGCCTCTCCCGCCGATCTCCCGGACATCCACCCCAACATTGCGGACGTATACCGGCGCAAGGTGGCGCGACTGGCCGAGGCGCTGGACCATCCGGAGGATCGCGAAGCTACGGCGTCGGCCATCCGCGGCCTGATCGAGCGCATCGTGCTCACCCCGAGCGAGAAATGGGCCGAGATGGACGCCGTGCTGCACGGTGATCTCGGCGCGATCCTCGAACGGGCCGGAAGCGGTCGCGAAAACGGGAAGACCGACATTTGATCGAAATTTTGGTCCGAATGGCAGCACCTCTTTGAAATACTGCAGTTTAAAGCGGAAGATACATGCAGGCGCCTAGGAGACGAACCAACTTGGCCTGAGCGCTACTTCCCCGGCCGACGAACACGCCAGCGTTTTGTGCCCCCCATGTGAGGGCTCCTTTATTCCGACCTTGCGGATAGTACATAAATAGACAATATTTCTATATTGAAACATTTATGGATTTTATCATGGCTGAACAAGCACGTCTGGCAACCTCGTTTGACCGGAAGGGACTCTCCGGCCCGGCGTTGCGCACCTTCTTTCGCATCGCGGATCTCTGGAACCTCTCGGTGGAGGAACAGATGACCTTGCTCGGGCTGACCGCCCGATCGACCTTCTTCAAGTGGAAGAAGGATACGAACGCCGTTCTGCCGAAGGATACGTTGGAGCGCATTTCCTACATTCTGGGCATCTACAAGGCGCTTCAGCTTCTGCTCCCCGACGAAAAGGCGGCCGACGAATGGGTGAGGCGTCCGAACGCAGCGCCGCTGTTCGCTGGTCGGCCGGCTCTCGACCGGATGCTCTCCGGCCAAGTGGCGGATCTCTTCGTCGTACGGCAATACCTCGACGCACAGCGGGGTGGCTGGGCATGACGTTGCCAATCGCGCGTATCGAATGGAAGCCGTGCTGGCGAATCATCCCCAGCCGGTTTCCGCCGGTCCAGCTCTTCGAGCGCGTGACCGATCCAACCGACCTCGAAGCGGTTTTCGAGTTGGAGGCTCTGACCAATCCCCGGCTTCGAAACGAGGCCGGCGAAATTGAACTCGTGCCGCCGGAAGATCGCATAAGCGGGCCCGGGACCACCGTCATCATGGCAGCCTTCACCCATCTGAACCCGAACGGCAGCCGGTTCTCGGATGGCACTTACGGTGTCTTCTATGCCGCGAACGGCCTCGACACGGCCATTGCCGAGACAAAACACCATCGCGAGCAGTTCCTGAGCGCCACGGCCCAGGCTCGCATGGAACTGGACATACGGGTCTATCAGGTCGACCTCGACGGGGATCTGCATGACCTGCGCGGCCGGATGGCCGACCAGCCGCTTGTCTATCACGATGACAACTACGCCGCGGGCCAGCATCTGGCGAGAACGCTGCGTGAGGCCGGGTCGAACGGGATTACCTATGACAGCGTCCGGCATGCACCGGGCGAATGTGTCGCCGTGTTCCGGCCTCCCCTTCTCTCCAACGCCCGACAGGAGCGGCACCTCTGCTACGTATGGAACGGCGAGAAGATTGAAACCGTTTATGAGAAATGCGACATCGGCGAAGATGGCCGGTTTTGATCTCGCTGCGAGGTGTTTGCTAACGCGCAGTTGCAACGCGTCGGCTTGGAGCCGTAGACCCGAGAAATACCGGGACGAGGGAATCGATAAATAGAGAAGGCATGGGCCGGATTTGAACATAAGACCTTCAGGTTATGAGTTTGCCTAGAGACCTGCCGACATACCCCGACGCGTTTTCTCTCCCGACCTCCAAACATCGACAATATCACGAAAATACAGTGTGTTGCCGTGACTTGCAAGACCCTCGTTCGCCGACAAGCCGAGACGTGCCTTACCGCCAATTTTGATTCCCAGTGCTTCCCATGCGCTTCCCAGCGTGATAGGATGCTTCCCATGATCGAGCGAACCGGGGGGACGCCGTGCCGGCAGAGATCAAGATCACCAAGCGCGCCATCGACCGGCTCAAGACCGACGGAACGGATCGCTTCTACTGGGACCGAGAGCTGCCGGGCTTCGGTGTGCGCGTCCGTGCCTCCGGCCGCAAGTTCTTCGTCGCCCAGTACCGCGCCAAGGGCCGGACGCGCCGCATGACCCTCGGACCCGTCACGGCCTTCGCGCCGGAAGAGGCGCGCCGGCGCGCCATGGCCCTCCTCTCCGAGGCCAAGGGCGGCGGCGACCCGGCCGCACAGCGCGACGCCGACCGCAAGGCTGCGACCGTGAAGGCCCTTGGGGAGCGGTTTCTCGACGAGTATGTTCCCGCCCACTGCAAGCCCAGCACGGCCTACGAGTACCGCCGTTCGGTCGAGCTCTTCATCGATCCCAGAATCGGCCGCCGCAAGGTGGCGGAAATCCAGAGAAGCGACATCGCCGAGCTGCACCACGGCCTGCGCAAGACGCCCTACCAGGCCAACCGCACGCTCGGCGTGCTCTCGAAGATGTTCAACCTCGCCGAGATGTGGGGCCTGCGACCCGACGGCTCGAACCCTTGCCTCCACGTCAAGCGGTTCAAGGAAGAGAAGCGGGAGCGCTTCCTGAGCGCCGAGGAGTTCCAGCGCCTGGGCGCGGTTCTCGACGAAATCCTTGAGGACGGCTCCGAGACCTGCTCGGCGGTCGCGGCCATCCGGCTGCTGATGCTCACGGGCTGCCGGCTCTCCGAAGTCCAGACGCTGCGTTGGGAGCATGTCGATCTGGAGGCCGGCGAGCTTCGCTTGCCCGACACCAAGACCGGCGGGCGCGCCGTGCCGCTGGCGCCCTCGGCGGTGCGGCTCATGGAGTCACTATCGCGCGAAGAGGACAATCCGTGGGTGATCGCCGGCAAGAAGCCCGGCAGCCACCTCACCGACCTTCAGCACCCGTGGCGCCGCATCCGGGCGCGTGCCGAACTCGACGACGTCCGCATCCATGACCTTCGCCACTCCTTTGCCTCCCGCGCGCTGGCACTCGGCGAGGGGCTCCCGATGATCGGCAAGCTGCTCGGTCACACCCAGGTGCAGACAACCGCCCGCTACGCCCACCTTGCCCGAGATACCGTGAAAGCCTCCGCGGCGCGGACCGGCGACAGCATCGACAACGATCTGGATGTCGCCTAAGGCTCCGCTTTCACGCCACCCTGCTATCTGCCAGTTGCACCCGAAGGCTTGTGAATTTGGTTGGGCTGTCGGCGACTTCCCGCAGCGTGGCCATGCGCCAGCTGTGGAGTCCCTGCTGCCATGTCCTCTCATGGTCTACTCGAACCACATGCCGACGTGTTCGATGGTTCAGGGTAGCCCTGTCGTATCCGCGCATTCCTCCTTCACCGCTGACACGTCTAGGACAGGCGTAAGCGATACTTTGGACGATTCTGACATTATCTCTTGCATTTTCGTCCACTGTGTGCCACCTTCTAGTTTAGGGAGGAACGGCTCATGGGGCTCACGATGGAAGAATTGGATGATCTTGAAAAGAATTTCGTCCATTTGGCGAGAGTCGCTCTCTCTGAGCGGAGTCAAGATGTGCAGGCTTTCCTGTACCGAATTGCTAAGCGAAAGGAAACCAGTGCGGAACTGTCATCCGCGCTGGTCCAGCTCCTTCGCAAGAACCCTACGCGCTCAACGCCCTTGCGGCGCGACAGCGCAGCAGCCGTGCCAGCTGACATGGATTCGCGCTTCCAGCTTCTTCGCGTAGAGCAGGACCCGAATCTGCCGAGCGAGCCAGTCTATGTCGAGTCCGTCCGCCAGACCCTCGACCGTCTGGTCGAAGAACGTCGCAACGTGCAGTCACTTCTGCAGGCGAGTCTGCAACCAACTGGCACGGTCCTCTTCACCGGCCCGCCAGGGGTTGGAAAGACACTCGCCGCGCGTTGGATTGCCCGCGCCGTGGACCTTCCGTTGCTGATTCTCGATCTCTCCGCTGTCATGAGCAGTTATCTAGGCCGTACCGGCGCAAATCTTCGCCATGTTCTTGACTACGCGAAGTCTATAGATTGCGTTCTGCTGCTTGACGAACTGGATGCTATCGCAAAACGACGGGATGATGCAGGTGAAATAGGTGAATTGAAGCGTTTGGTGACCGTGCTCCTGCAGCAATTGGACGACTGGCCATCCTCTGGCTTATTGATCGCAGCCACCAATCACTCCGAATTGCTTGACCCGGCCGTGTGGCGAAGGTTCGAGCAACTGATTGATTTCCCACTCCCGGATCAAGAAAGCGTCCATGCGTACCTGCATCGCCTCTTTTGTGAGATAGCCCCAAACGAAACCCAGTGGACGGATGTACTTTCCTTGTCCTTGGCTGGCCGTTCGTTTGGCGATATCGAACGAGACATCACCAATGCACGGCGCTCTGCAGCATTAAATGGACAAGAACTCGGCCACCATCTCATCAATCTTGTCACCACACAACATTGCTCTAAGTCTGAGCAAATCGAAGTTGCCGTTCGACTTGTAGAGAATGGACTGGCCACGCAACGCAAGGCGCACGAACTGACCGGTATCGCAAGAGACACTATTCGTGTGCATATGCGAAAAACTCCTAACGCCACGGTGATGGGCAAAGACTGATGGCACAACATAATTTCCTTCTGGGTAAGGGTGAACGACTAACGACCGACATCAGCATGAAGTCGGGCGGCGGCCCCAAACAAGCACCCTACACCTTCACCGAAGCCCGCCGACGCCTTGCGCCGATGGTCGCGAGAACGGCGGCGACGATAGATGATCTACCCCCGGAAGCCTGTCCCGGAGATCAAGCGGTTATCTCCCTCACGCTGAACCCGGAGTACATAGCGAAGTCTTACTTTCCTTCAGAGCTTTTGCACGATATCGGAATAGATGTCGTCGGTAGCCGACCCCGAAGAACGACGCCCGAAAAACGCTCTCGGGGACGAGAGGTTGTCGAAACCCTGACAACCGAATTGTTCGCCAAGGGGACGCGATCGACGATAAGAGCATGGAGCGAATCCTTGCCCGACTGGCATCTCGCTCATCGCGGTGCGAATGAACTCATTTCCATTGAAGAGGTCGCGGCACCTTCAGCGAGAGACAAGATCAAGGGACAACTACCTGATCTTGGCCGTGTAGCACTCGAAACAGTTATCCACGCCAGTGAGTTAGAAGCACATACATACATGCTGCAAGCTTTCGCTTCATATCTGGAGTGGTGTGGTATCGAAGCGGAGTTTGGTCGCCGATTCTTTGCTAGAGGTCTCTGTTTCCTTGAACTAGACGCGCCAGTCGAACGTACCACCGAAATCGCTGCTTTCACTGCACTCCGGGCGCTTAGGAAAATGCCCGACCTCCGGGTCTTGCGGCCGACCATCCGATCCGAAGGTATGCCAACCACTGCATTTCAGCTTCCTGACGAGCCGCCGGTTTCAGATGATGTGCGCGTCGCTGTCTTTGATGGAGGCATCCCTGACGACCATCCTCTCACGGAATGGGTAGTCCCGCGTGACATCCCGGGAATGAAAGACGCTACAGGAGAGTTCCTATCTCACGGTGTCGGAGTAACGTCCGCGGCGCTTTTCGGACATATCGATCCCCGGACCCCGCTGCCGAGACCCTATGCCTATATTGACCACCACCGGGTGCTCGACGACGCGCCCGGCCAAGACCCTCATGAACTCTACCAAGTGCTCGATCGGATCGACAACATTCTCTCGAGCCATGAATACGACTTCGTCAGTTTGAGCCTTGGACCCCGACTGCCCATTCAGGATGACGACGTACACGCGTGGACGGCTGTTCTTGACGATCGCCTATCTCGAGTCTCGTCCCTAGCGATGATCGCTGTCGGCAATGACGGTGAAGGCGACGCATTGCTCGGTCTCGACCGTGTCCAAGTACCTTCCGATTGCGTGAATGCACTGGCCATAGGCGCATGTGATACTCCGGGCTTTAACTGGAAGCGTGCATCGTACAGCTCGAAAGGACCTGGCCGCAGTCCGGGCCTAGTCAAACCCGATCTTGTCGACTTCGGAGGCGACATCAGTCGCCCATTTGTAGTTCTGGCCCATGACTCACAACCGACGCTGACCACCACTGGAGGAACTTCCTTTGCCACACCCAGCGTTATGCGCCTCGCAACTGGTGTGCGGGCTCATTTCGGAGCCAGCTTGAATCACCTAGCTATTCGCGCGTTGCTCGTCCACACCTGTGAAACCGCAGAGTACGATCACAAAGAAATTGGCTGGGGCCGTGTTGCCAGAAACCTCAATGACATAGTTTTGTGTGACGACGACACCGTACGAGTTGTCTACCAAGGAGAGATATCGCCGGCAAAATACGTCCGCGCCGCTATTCCGGTCCCGACCGGTTCGCTGCAGGGTATTGTTTCGATTAGGGGAACTATCTGTTATAAGTCTCAGACGGATCCACATCATCCCGGGAATTACACTCGCGCGGGACTGGAAGTCACGTTCCGACCCCATGATGGCAAGTTTTCGCGTGACGAACAAATCCATGCGAATTCCTCTCGGTTTTTCGGAACTGCTCTGCCGGGCGCTACGGAAGAGGAACTGAGACGTGATGCTTGGAAGTGGGAAAATTGTCTGCATGCTGAAGTGCGGAAACGGGGAAATTCGCTACAGAATCCATGCTTTGATATCCACTATAACGCGCGCCTGGAGGGTCGGAATTTCTCTCCAGGAGAAAAACTCAAGTACGCCATGGTAGTGACTGTCCAGGCAAAACGTGTGCCTGATCTGTATAATCAAATCGTCCGACAATACGCCACACAGATTGAACCCCTTCGACCAATTCTCGAAATACCCATAAGAACGTAACTACCTATGGTCTGACCCACATGACCAGCCCCGATCGATTGGTCCACTCGTAATGTTAGTGCCGAGCGGGCTTCCCGAACAAGCGACACAATTTCGCCTACAGCCCAGACGTCGTAGGGAGACGGCTGAACGGGAATGACGACCTGATCGGAGGCCAAGATCGCCGAACGGGCGAGGTCGTTAACGCGGGGCGGGCTGTCGGTCACCTTGTGCCGGTAGTTCGCGCCGTGGGCGGGCGCGTCATTGTGCAAGTTGGCCTTTGGGATTCCGACAACCGGAAATCAGGCGTTTCTTTCGCGACTGGCAGCTCAGTCGAAGGTGCCCGCCTGCGGTTCTGCGTCGATCAAGAGCACGCTGCTGCCGCACCATGTGAAGGCGGCGGCGAGATGCACGGCAGCGTGGTTTTGCCCACACCGCCCTTCTGGTTAAGGACTGACAGAATCCTCGTGTAGCCGCTTTTGCGCTTTTGCGACTTTAAGGTGTTTGGACGCAACTGCGAGGCTCGTTTGGCTTAGCTGACCGAAAACCCTCGTTCGCGGGGGCAGGCCAACACCGTTTGCCATTAGCCGGCGCTTCAGGGCGCTGCATAGTTGTTCAGCGACTGTTCAGCGGCATCGTGCAAGCTCTCGTCGATCGTCACACCAACCCCCGTCGGAGGTTCTTTAATCGTGACCAAGCATCGTGTCTTCACCAAGAGTGCGGTTGCCGCAGCGCTGGTTTCGGCCACCCTTGTTAGCACCGCTCCGGCGCAGGCGGGCCCCGCCGCTGCTGCAGGAGTGGCTCTCTACACCGCTGAAGTGTGCGGGCCAGCCACCGTCGCCACTGGGCCGTGGGGCTTGCTGTGCTTCGCCGGCGGCGGACTTCTCAGCGTCATCACTGTCTTCGCACCGACACCTTAGGTGCTAGGAGGTGCCGGACCACCAGGAGAGCTCCTCCCGCTCCTGGTTGTCCGGTACGCCAGCGCTGCACGTCGCCCGGCGGGGCTGTTCAGCGACTGTTCAGCGGCATGGTGCAGGCTTCTTGGACCATCCATCACGCCAGCCCTCGGGAGCTTCTCTGATGACTGCCAGACACTGTTCCTCCACCAAGAGCAAGGCGGCGCTCGCGACGGCGCTGGTTTCGGCCGCCCTGCTGAGTTCCGCATCGGCACAGGCCGGAAGAGAGGCCGTTGTAGTGACGGAGTTTGGGCTTCAGGACCCTTGTGGCCTGATTGGTTCGATTCTTTCGCCTCCTTCGCCTCTTTTGCCTCCAGCAAGCCTCGCTGAGATGTGTGGGTGGACGCCTTTCGGCCCATCGCCGCATGACCCGCTTCCACCGCTGCCAGCCCCGGATACCATGACTTGGCGCCCCCTTTAGTAGTGGACTGCGCCAGGCGACGGGAAGGGGAGCGGCTTGCTGCCATTCAACATCATGGGAATCTTCCGATGGCTGCCTAATGCTGTTCTTTTCTAGGATGAGGACCGCCACTGCAGCAGCAGTGGTTTCTGCTGCCCTCATCGGGGCCATTCCGGCGCAGGCGGGGCCACCCGTGACGCCGATAATGACGCAGACAATCAGGGATATGCTTGCTCATTGTGACTGGGCTGCCGTTTTCGCCCGGGATCGTTGCAGCTTAGTGTGCGCTACCGAATCTTGTAGCCTGTCAACAGTAGATGAGGTCTGTTTTGGGGAAAGCCCGCGGCTTGTGACGGGCTACATCCCTTGTCTGATACCTTCCCTTGGGTTGATATGGCTGCTGCCAATGGCGACGGCAATGTGACTTTCTGATAATGACGCGGGACTTTAGATCACCCTACGACGCTGTAAGAGAAAAAACAGGAGCTTGAAGATGCGTATCTTGAAGACCTTGCGCGGCAGGGCATTGGCGACGCGGCGGGGCGTGACGATTGGGGCTGTAATCACGGCCTTGGCGGCCGGGCTGGCGTCTCTTCTCCCGACATCCACCAGCGGGGCATGGATATGTAGCGAGTACGACGCCGCTACGTGGGTTGTTAACAACTATCGAGGTGTGCAAGTACTCAATGTGTTTTATGATCCCGGAAGGAACACGTTTTGGGTGCGTGTGGTCGATCAATACGGGAATGTCAGTGACATTCCCGTTGGCAGGAACTGTTGAAGATCCCTGAAACGGCAATGCGCGCACTAGTGGTTGAGGATAGTGTGCGGGAGCAAAACCGGCTGCGTCTGGTCTTGAGCCAGATGGGGTTTGACGTGGACGTAACATCCAACAAACACGATGCCCTTCGTCAGGGCAGAGAGCGCCTTTATGATGTGGCCATCGTGGACCTCCAGTTGGATACGTTGCCGGGAGGAGACTTGAGAGGCATTGAGGTGATTGCTGAATTATGTCAGGCAGCGAGGGGATTCCCCATTATCGTTTGGACGAATCAATCAGGCTGGGAACCGGAATTGAAGGCCCATGAAGCCGGCGCTGCGGCTTATCTGCGCAAATCGCCAAATGCGGCGTCTTTGCAAGAATGTGTACGCTCCCTGGTTGCTTGTGGGTCCGATAAACGGCTGTCCCGCGGCAAATGATTGTACCTGCCCAGATGCCCGATTGGCGGAAGCTCCGCCTCACGACGGCTAATCCGGGTGTATTCGGATGCGGTAGAACACCATGAGCGTGCGAATATTGCTGGTAGAAGACAACCCGCGATGGAGACAAAGGCTGAAAGACAGCATCCTAGTCGACGGTATCGCCGCCGTCGACGTGGCAGAGAACGACATTCAAGGCTTCGCGCTGGGATGCGACAACAATTACGCGGCCATCGTTGTGGATCTTCATTTGGGGGGGCCCGCGCAAGAACTTAAAGGACTGAAGTTAATCCAGAAACTAACGGAAGAGGGCCACGGTTCCAGCATCATCATTCTCTCGGGTTATTTTGACCCGGAGACCATCATTGCGGGATACGATGTAGGGGCGCTTTGCTTTCTGGAAAAAGAGAGCACCATTGAAAATACACTCCGTAAATTCAAGGCGGCCTTACGGTCTCACATTTATAAATTTGTGGATCCTCCTCAGCCCCCTCTAGAAAATGATGAGGAACGGCAGGAACGAGGCGGTTTTATTTTTGACCGTATCGAGAATAAAGTTTACGTGTGCGGGCTCGCGGGAGAAGACGAGATCGAGGTGACATTTTCTCGCTCTGGCTGTCTGGAGGTTTTGGAATTTCTTATGCGGAACAGCGATCCTGTCACGAAGGAGAAGATCAGTCAAGAATGTGAAAGCATAAGTGAAGGGAGCGTGGAGCGTTATATATCCGAGACAAGGAAGGCATTTAAGGCCGTCAATCCTGAATTCGACCCCATTCGCACCGTAAAGACGGATAGCGGGCAAACAGGATATAAGATCGCACCGTAGCCAGCGGCGGTAGCTTCGAGCTACGCCTTACCGTCCTTGTTGGCCTGAATGAGGCGTGTCCGGCTATAGTTATAGAAGGTCACAGCCTCGGTCCATGGGCGCGAGATGCGGATGGCAGCAAAAGGACGGAACCCGCAAGCCACGACGGCAGGCAGAACCCTGCACGACCAAATTACATTGTCGGTATTTTTGGTCTCGCTATTGCTGCTTGTGTTGTTTTGCGGAATTGTCGTGTACCTGTTTGAGAGATTTGCTTTCCAAGACGTCCGACAGGAACAGGGCCACTGGGCTGTAGTGATCGCTAACAAAATAGGCTTTGAAGAGGTAACGCCCACATTCGTAGAGGAGGGGGCGGCTCAACAAGCCGATCCCAGTCAGCGCGATTATTCCCGGGCCGATCTGGACCGTGTCTTGTCCGGGGCTGAACTGGAAGACGCTTTAACCCCACTTCGCCCGGCTATGATTTCGCAAGTGCCGATGGGGAGCGGCATTATCAAGCACCAAGGCTGTGTTCTAGATGGCTCCGAGGTGCTATGGCATTCATCGTGGGGCGCAAAAGAGCTGTGTGAAAGAATTGCTGTACGGCCTGCAGACTGCCGCTCGGTGAAGGCCGAGGCGATTTTTTCGGAGGTTTGTTATCTACAGCACGAAGACATCCGGCAGAAAGAGGGCGATACACAGGTTCGGGCATTCTATGAGGCACGCCAGGACGTGTGGCGGGGCCAAGTGCTAACAGTTCGTGTTCTGACGGAACAAACCGCGTACCGTGAAATGGTCTCGAGTGTTTGGACGGCGGGTCTCGTGGCGGCTCTCGGAGCTGCTGCGTTGATTATGGTCGGTATACATTTGGTTTTGATCGCCCAACTGGAACCCCTGCGTCGATTTAGAGAAGACGTAAGGAATCTTTGGGCTGGCAACGTTGATGAAATAAACGCTAGTGGCCGCCCTAGAGAGTTATCGTTGCTAGCCAAGGTTCTTGAAGGATTTGTCTCCTATCAGCGGCACCTCCGGTTAAACATCCTTCACCAATCGTCGCAGCTCGCCAGATCGATGCAGCACCATACAAAAAACATTGCAGAGTACGCGGATGCACCAAGGAAAAAAGAGTCGTTGACGGCTGAAGAGCATGAATATCTTCTCGCGATGTACAAGGAGACAGAAAGCGCTGTTAATAGTTACGTGGAAAGAATATCCACTGTAGCAGGTAAAGGGATATCGCTGCAGAGTTCTTCAAATCCTGTGCCTGTGGATGTCGCACTGATAGCATCCAGCCTTGGTAAGGCGGCGCGGAATCATCAAGATTATTTGGGAAAATATCTTGACATACAGGTACCGAAGAAAGCTCGAGTGTTGTGCGAAAGCCTTCCTGAAGCGCACCTGAAGGAAATAGTCCATGAGCTGCTGAGGAATGCTGGTAAATACTTGAAAAGCAAGGCCCGTATCTGCGTAGAGCGGGTTGACGATATGATTCGGATCACAGTAGAGGATGACGGCCCGGGATTTCCAGAAAACGATCGCGAGCGACTCTGCGAGTGGGGCTACCGGGGAGAGCAGGCCAAGCCCGAGGGTTCAGGCATCGGACTGCATTCCGTGCACTGGGGTGCAAACTTAGGAAAGGGCCGAGTCGAGTTAGGCGATAGCCAAGATCTAAAGGGGGCGCGCGTAATTGTGGAATTGCCCGCCGTCGATCGAAGAGAAGCTGCGCACGAGCATAAGTGACCGGGGGCCCGCTAGAAGGCTAGGAGATGCTCGCGCCGGGACGGAGGCGGAAAACCGCGGACTACGTTGATCCCTGCCTGGCGTCAAAGCCTTACAGACCAATGACGGCAGCAACGGGGATGACAATGGGGCACAGGGACGGGGACAAGATGAGGCAAGTGGCGATGGTCAGCACTGCGAGTGTCCTTTGGTTGGGCTGATGTGGGTGCCCCCAGATGATCTGGAGGCGCCCGATCGGGAGGAATTTTGGGGCTTGTTGGGGTCAAATGGTAGAACCGGCGTCAAACCCTTAGAGACCGAACGGCACAGTCACCGGGACAATCGGGCAAAGCACCGGGAAAAGGATGCAAACAGGGATGCTGAACATTGGGTTTCTCCTTATCTTGGAGATGGAAATTGTGGTTGCGTAGCGCGGATGAAGGCGTCGCGACAAAGAAAGTAGCGGCGGTCGCTGAACAGGCCCTGAACGCCGGGAAACCAGCTGCAGCGCTCGAAGCGTGAGCCAATCAACGAAGATCTCCAACGGTCTGTTGGTGTATGAACCGACAAAGCGAGTGAAGGTTCCCGTCCGTCTGTTATGATTTCCGACCGAGCGAGGGGAGCTGTTTAGGGCGACGGCGCGCTGGTAGGTCGTCGCGGTGATGGCGGCCGCGGGGCTCTCCGGGCTGCAGGCCTACCCCAAGAGGTTCCGGCACGGCCTTGGAATTGCGGCCGTCACGGCCGGGGGTGCCGCTGCCGACGATCGCGGCTGTGCTCGGCCACGCCTACATCGCGACCACGGCAACTTACACAACCTTGGTCGGGGTCGAGGCGCGGGGATTTCTCGCGCGGATGCGGGCGGCTGGGTAAGCCAAGCTGCATTACTCGCACTTTCCGCGTTTTCCCACTTTTCTTCGTCTTCGTCATAAGTGCGTTGGATGCTTCACAGAAGGGGCCGCACGTCGGCGGCAATGCCTACGCAGGGCGCGGCGTGAAACAGGGCTATTGTGAAATTTGTGGTTTCCGATTCCTATCTTCCTTAGGAGCGTTTGTTCAGCGACTGTTCAGCGTCCAAGTGCAAAGTCCTGTTGTCGCCACCGCCACCGGTGGTCTAGGAGAAAAATCCAATGCGTAAGTTTCTCTTCTGCTCGGCTCCCGTAGTTGCCGTTCTTGTCACTGCCGCCAGCCCCGCGGCCGCCCTCGACCCTGGGGCAGCAGCGTTGGGACTAACGGGCATTGCTGTCGGCGCTGCTGCTGCCGGCATGTTGGTTGCCGCGCCTATCGCGGCCGGAGCTGCGATCATTGCCGCAGGTATAGCCATCTTCTGATCGGAGCAATTACTGAAGTCTATGCCGTTTCAAGAGGAAGGAGAGCCCCTCTCCTCCCTTTCTTGGCCGCTGCGGAGCCCAAACAGGCTCAAGCTCGTGCCGCCGTACGGTCTCTGTGGCCTGCGTTAAGCGCCAGAATACTTGGCGTCGACCTTGCGTTTGATCGCCTCGATTCGGTCGATCTCCTCCTGTGAAGGCCCGTCGTAGCCATTGTCGCTCTTTGTTGCCCCGCTCGGCGCGAGGTTTCGACTGGTTCTCGGCGTAGCCGGCACAGAAGGTACGAAAGCGCCGCTTGGCGCGGCGCTTGTGAGGCCCGTGCGTTGTAGCTTTTCTGGCGACTTGGGCGTCCCGTCACGCCGTCGCGGCCGCCGCGAGGCGGCGGTGTGACGGCGCCGGAGCGGGCGTACATCGGCCGATCGAGCGTGCCGCGACGGCCGGCTTCCGGTCGCGGGGCAAGCGTCACCGTGCCGGGTCTGTCCCGGCGGGCGTCGATGCGGTCGGCGGGGTCGGGGCTACCCGGTGTCGACGAACGGCTGGACCAGCGAGCGCATCAGCCGGGGCTGTCCAGCCCGGACGTGGCCGAGCGAGCTGGCCATCATGACGGCGATGGTGAGCCCGATGCGCGTCTGCTTGCGGGCCTAGCCGCGCACGAAGTGCCGCTCGAGGCCGAAGTCCTGGTTGACCCGGCCTGTAGCTTCGCTCGAGAGCGGCGCGGAGGCGGTATTCCGGGCACCACGACGGGCTGCCGTGCAGGGTCGGCTGAAGATCCGCACGATTCGCCCGTACCGCCTAGCCGTGCGTCCGGCGCGGCGGCGGCAGTGCGCGCAACCGGCGCAGACCTCGCCCCCGGCCGCCGCCGGACAACGGCACTTGAGCGTGTCGCGATCCGCTTCGAACCCCTGGAAGGTCATGCGCCGCTCGGGCCCGGTCTCGGGGCAGACGCAGCGCACCTCGCCCTGCTCCGTGTACACGATGCTGTCCGCCCGCCCGGGATCCACACTGCCGCGACGGCAGAAAGAAAGGTCCGCGATCCAGAATTGATTGATTTCTAGCCAGCGACCTGATGCCTGCGTCCGTTCCACAATCTGCGTCAGCTTGCAGGCCGGTGCTCCGACTACCGACCCGCGGAATAGCAACCCGCCTACCCGGCCAACCCGCCCATACGTTTTTCACTGTCGTTGCCCCGGATCTCGTGTTGACTTTGTGTTGACTCTTCCAGATATGCCACCCTGCAGGGAATCGAAAAGTCCTTGAAACTTCAAATAGTTTCGAGGGCTTCTCTTGGTTGCGGGGGCAGGATTTGAACCTGCGACCTTCAGGTTAGGAGAATGCCCAAATGCACTTGCCTCGCTTGCTTCCCCGTCCTTCCTCCCCTCGATTTCCGTCTTGCGATCCGGGGGCACAGCCGTATATTAATCCCCCCAAGGGAACGATTATATGCCGCTGACTGCCGACCTGACCATCCGCGAGACCGCGGCGCTTTCCGGAGTGCCGAAGGCAACGATCGAGAAGGCCATCGAGGTCCGGGTCTTGCGCACCCTCCCTGCCCCACCGCGCTTTCGCGGCGGGGCAAGGCGATACCTCCCGATCCAAGCGGTCGCCTATTTCCGTTCCCTCAAGGAAGCTGATCTCGCGGGCCTCCCGACGCGGCACAAGCGAACAATTTGGAGGGAGATCGTTCGCTCCGAACCCATGCGACTGGCAGCCATCGAGTTTGCACCTGGCACGGTGCTTGACCTCGAGCGCCTCGCCGCCGGCTGCCTGCGCTACGCCGTACATTACAAGAATGCGCGTGATCGCCACATTGCATCGGACCCGGACATCCTCGGTGGCACGCCGGTCATCATCGGCACCCGACTCACGGTCTATGCGGTCCTCGGACGATTGCAGGACGGTGATTCCGTCGACGATCTTGCGGAAGACTATCCGGAGGTTCCGCGGGAGGCCTTCATGGCCGCCGAGCTGTACGCCAAGGCACACCCGCTTCGAGGCCGGCCGTCCGGCAGACCCTGGCGTCAAGCGAACTGAGAAGCTGCCGCAGCGATACCGTGCGGCTATTTCTCGACGAGTGCATCTCGCCCGCCATCGCCCGAGCTCTCAACACCGAAGGAGACCACGTCGCCATGCACCCGCGCGACTTTGGCGGTTTAGGTGCGCCGGATCATGAGGTGCTTGCACGCTGCACCGAACACGATCTCGTTCTCGTTACCGAAAACGCTCACGACTTTCGCGCGTTGATCGCCACGCAATCCATCCAACCTGGCCTCATTGTGCTGCCTTGCGTGGGCCGCGCACGTTCGGAGGCGCTGCCGCGCGCGGCCATCGACTTCCTGTCAGAACGCGGCGACCCGATGGACGTCATGGTCAACCACGTGCTCGAAGTATCCACGGAACCGACTATGCAGCTCTACCCGTTGTCTGACGGGGTACGGTGATCGATCCACTGGATTGCCACCCTTGCAGGCGCGCCGGCTGGACCGGAGGCCAACACCCTACGGAACAGCGAGACCGGCGGGGCTAACTTTTGCTTCCACGGATTCAGAACTGCTTCATCTCCGTCATAGAGCGCGACCTGATGCTGCGTCCGTCCCTGACCAAGCGACTCGTCAACCACGCACAGCCGGACGATGTGGCGGGATTGGACGTGGACGTGCTGAATCTGTTCGAAGCTTGAACGGACTGCACCGTCGCAGGATTTACGTGGTGCGGACCGACGGCGGGGCAATCGTGAAGGGGGCGGCGAGGCGGAGCCGGGCGGGAAATGCGGCACCATAGATCTCCCCTGAGTATCGGGACCTTGCGGCGCAGTATGCCGGGGCTGGTGCGGTCGTGAGGCACCACCTCGTCCGCCCAAATTTACCGCGACCGGTAGTGCAACGAATCCGGTCTGCGTTTCTGCCATTCGCAACGACCTGCCTAGCGAGCCCTGAGCGTGAACCACCTGACTGTGAACCTGAGCGCGGAATGCTGGCCTCGGAGTGCAGTCGATCTACCAAGTCGGTCAGTTGTCAGGAAACATTTTCAGCTGTTCCCTATATTTATAAAGCAACGCCCCAGTAGTAATTGTTTTGTCAGCCCCAGCATCCAACGCGGCGCGCACCGCGTCATCACCTTCTTCTTTGCCAATAGCTAAAGACAGTTCAATGTTTGGGTCATTGATTCCCAACTCTTTCAAGTACTGCATTTTGTCAAGAAAATGCGCCTGTTCTTCTTGCGCATCACTACTCTGGCTAACAAAAGCAGCAATTACAGGATTCCCCATTCTGTTTTTCGACATGCTCGCAATCAAATCCATTAAGTCTGCACTATAGCTAGAAATTTGCCTTATGTCTTCCTCGCGCAGGTCATAAAACATTAGCTCAACATCTGCAGCCTTCCTTGCTGCTGGGTGAGCATCTGTTGCGATGGAGAGTTCGGCTAGATAAAGGAAGAATAATCTCCACGGTTCATCTGTTTTGCCTATCCTGTCGGCCTCAGAGCTTTGCTCGTCAACCCAGACGTAATAGGCGAGACCGGTTGGACTCGTTAGGAAATTGGAGATCGCTTTTGTTTCAGATGAAATATCGACGGAATCTCTTGTGCTGGTAGCATACGCGCCCTTGTGCATGATGCTTCTCAGCGACGAAAGTAATATCGCTGTATCAGACTTTACCTGCTGCTGCGCCTGATAGTCACTGGTGGAAACTTTGTAATGTGCTCGCGTCACATAAATTGCAATAAGGACGCTGACGATTATGCCCAAGGGTGTCATTGCGAGTGACAGGACTTGGTAACTTGTCAGTGATTGCTCCTAATGCCTGCATGTCCGTTCAGGGGCTGCGCTACAGGACGAACTTTTGCCTCTGACTTTCAATATCTGGCGTCACAACCCGGCTCATGACTGCAGAATATGGTAGCAGATCAGCGTACGCCGCCCACCACATATGAAGTCAACGCCATGCCGTGTCTCTGCCTACGGGCCGGGCCGTGACCGGGACGAAGTTGCCGAGCACTGGGGCGGGATGAATGCGATCCGCCGGGTGCCCGCATCAACGCGCTCATGGCCGCGACAGCCAAGGCCAATGGTCTGATCCTCGTGACCCGCAACGTCGCTGATGTGGCGGGATTGGACGTGGACGTGCTGAATCCGTTCGAAGCTTGAACGGACTGCACCGCCGCAGGGTTTACGTGGTGCGGACCAACGGCGGGGCAATCGTGAAGGGGGCGGCGAGGCGGAGCCGGGCGGGTAATGCAGACATGTGCGGCGAAGGAAGGTCAGTACTTATCGGTCATCGATGATGCCAGGTAGGTCACATAGGGAATTCAATCCCCGCTCCCCGTTCCCCCGACAATTGTGCTTTCAACTGCCGTCCGGCGAGGCGCCCATATTGTCCCGGATTTTCGACAATGTCACCGTCATCATCCCTTAGCCAAAGAATGGACGTCTCACCTTGTCCGTCATAAGCGACATAGCCGAGTTGCATCATGGCCTGCGCAAGACGCCCTACCAAGCCAACCGCACGTTGGGCGCGCTCTCGAAGATGTTCAATCTCGTGGAAGCCTGGGGCCTGTGCACGGACGGCGGAAATCCCTGCCGCTTCGTACAGACGTACAAGGAGAAGCGGCGGGAGCGGTTCCTGCCCGAGGAGGAGTTTGCGCGGCTCGGCCGGGTGCTGGTCGAGGTCGAGACCGAAGGTGCGGAGACGCCGGTGGCCGCCTGCGGGCGGTGGCTCGTGAACGCGATTCGCCTCGGCGCTCCCGTGGCGGTCCCCGAAATTGCGGACTACGAAGTCCAGCGAGAACTCATCAGGACGTGTCGGAGCGCCGGCATCGCGGCTCGGCGCTCTCATCGGGCAGATCGAATTCCTGCCCATCCGAACCCCGGCCATGCGCCGTCCTGTCAGGAGGTCTCGATACTCAACACGACGAATGCGTACCGGCCCAAGGCGTCATAGAGACCGGGAAAGGTGTTGCCGTTGCCGGACGCGAAACCATCGGCCGCCACGCCGGCGATCGGCGGGGCCCGGTCGAACAGGTTGTTGATCCCGAAGCGCAGGCTGGCCGAATCGCTGAAGTCCCAGACGGCGGAGAGGTCGAAGTAGTGCCGGGCGCCGAGATCGAGCCCGGCGGGGCTCGGGTCCTCGACGCGGCTGACGTACCGCCACCCGAGCGCGGGTTGCAACTGCCAGGGGGTCAGCCAGGTCAGGCGCAGGTTGTTCCGAAACTCCGGATTGGGCGAGCCGCAGGTGGGCCCCCACTTGCCAGCGCAATTGAACGTGGGTGAACCAGGCGAGGCCTGGGCTTCGGTCCTGGCGGCAATGGCAAGCACATTGCTGACGTCCAGGCGGCCCCAGTCGCCGAGGTCGAGGCGGTAGTTTGCCGTGAGGTCATATCCCTCCACCTTCACGATGGCCAGGTTGTCCAGGACCGCCACGACGTGGCCGCTGTCCTCGATGTCGGAGCCCAGCCAGAGATCGCCGCTCCGGCCGCGCCTCACCTTGGCGCACTGCGACGTGTTGCCGTCCAGGCACTGGTTCAGGATGAAGGCCGGCCCCACCATGCCGATCGCATCCCTGACCTCGATCGCGTAGTAGTCGAGGCTGAGGGTCAGGCCGTCGATCACGGACGGCGTCCAGACGAACCCGTAGGTGACGGTGTCGGATTCCTCGGGCGCGAGATCGGGGTTTCCGCCCACGAGGAGGTGGTACTGGTTGGCGGGCGAGTGCTCGATGTGGCCGAACTGGGTGGCCGTCACGCCGCTCCGGGCGCACTCCTCGAAGGTGCGGCCGGCCGCTGTCGTGCCGTCGGTGACCGGACCGCCGCACGGGTCGGCGGCCATGTCGAACAGGCCGAGGGTCTGCGGCAGGAATCGTTCGCGGAGGCCGGGTCCGCGGAGCGCCTGCTGCACGCTGGCGCGCACGCGGAAGTCGGAATTGACGGCCCAGCCCGCGCGGAGCCCGAACGTGTCGGTCTGCGTGCCGTAGTCGTAATCGGAACGGCGGTACCCGCCGTGCAGCACCACTTCGTCCGCGTACGCGGCGTCGTGGACCACCGGGATCCCCGCCTCCACAAAGAGCTCCCTGACCCCGATCTCGCCGCTGACGGGGTGACGGGCGGCGCCCTGGCTGGCGCCGTCATCGCTGCGGTACGCCTCGTCCGGGTTGTATTCCAGGCGTTCACTCCGGTACTCAGCGCCGATCACCACGTCCGGACCCGTAACCGCGAATGGCGATCGGATGCCGTAGTCGCCGAGATTGCCGGTCACGTGTCCGGACACGGTCGTTTGCTCCGTGAACCCGCGGGACGACAGGGGAAGCGTCAGGTAGTCGAGCATCGGCTGCGTCACCGCCCCTTCCCGAAAAATGTTCCAGGGCACGCAGGCCGGGTCGGAGCCGTCCAGCGCCGAACGGCACACGATCTGTCCCGTGGCGGGATCCCGAACCGCGTCGAGGGCGCGCTCAATTCGGGAAACCGACAGGTCATTCCGGTACTCCTCCTCCATCTCCACCCTGGCGCGGAGGTAGTACAGGTCATACTGCCAGCGGTCGGTGAGGTCCCCCCGCAGGCCGACCAGGCCCCGGTAGGAGGTGTGGCGGAAATCGTCCTGGCGCGGCCCCCCCTCGACGTTGCGCCGCCCGATGAACACCGTCTGCTCGTCGTCGGGCGTCAAGCCGTAGCGGCCGCAGAGGAGCTCGAACTGCTGCGGGGACAGGAACGCGTTGCCGCAGCCCAGCGAATTCGTCACGAAGAACGTGCCGGAGGGCGCGATCTGCGCCACCGAGCGGTTGTCCATGAACATGAGTTCGGTGTAGGCCTGAGCGCGGTCGTTGACGTCGAAGTCAGCCAGCAGGCCGGCGGTCCATCGCTTGTCCGGCCGCTGGAAGTAGTTGGACGGGCCGTAGTTGAAGGTGGCGCCTTCCCGGGGCACGAACCGGTCGCCCTCCACCGTGTAGTCGAAGCTGTCCAGACCCTGCAGCGCCAGGATGCCGAAATCCGAGAAGGTGCCCTGCGCCTGCGTGGCCGAGCCGGTACACGCGGTGAGGTCGTTGCTCAGTGCACACGAGCTGTAGTCCCGGCTGCCCTGCAACACGGCCGCGATGTCGCGGTAGGTCGCGTAGGCCGTGACGTGGCCGCGGCCAGCGGCGAAGGCGCTCCCCACGATCAGCGAGGCATTCGCGATGTCTCCGTCCCGCACGGAACCGTCGGCCGGCCGGTAGCCGGCGTCGCGCACGACGTCCTGCCACCGCGTGTCGTCGTTGTCGTGCTGGTACTGGCTCAGCTGGTAGGTCAGTCGGACGCCCTCAAAGTCGTCCATCAGGTGGAAATTGATGACCCCGGCGACGGCGTCGGAGCCGTAGGTGGCCGAGGCGCCGCCGGTCAGCACGTCGACGGATTCGATGAGGGCGCCGGGAATCTGGTTGATGTCCGCGCCGGCCCCGCCCTGCAGCGGCGAGCCGGGCGGGAGGCGCCGGCCGTTGACCAGCACCAGCGACCGCTCCGCCCCCAGCCCGCGCAGATTCACCGTGGCCGTGCCGGTGGCGCCGTTCGACTGGCTCGAGTTCTGGAACGAGAACACCTGCGGGAGGCGGCTCAGCGCGTCCTCCACCCGGACGGTGCCCTGCGACAGCAGATCCTCCGCCCGGGTCCGAACCAACGGGCTCGCACTGGTCAGCTCGGGATTCGGAATCCGCGTCCCGGTCACCACGATGTCCGCCAGTTCCAGTTCCTGCGCCGGGGGATCGGCGCCGGGCTCTCCGTCGTCGGCGATTGCGGGGATGGCGGCTTCGGCCAGCAGCAAGATGCAGACGGCCATGGCCAGGCCGATTCGTTCAATTGGTCTAGGCATCGTGTTTCCCTCGTCGATCAACTGCGACCCCGGCGCGCCTCGGGCGCCCGCACCGGAAAGCGGTGCGGAGCCTGGGCTCGATCTCGGGGAGGGCGGCGCGGAAGGCGTAAACGGCGGGCCCGACGACGGCCGGGAACCGGGCCGGGTCGCTGCGCCGTTCGACCATGTCGGTGCTTTGTCGTGCCGCCGCGTCTCGCAGGATCCCGTTGTTTCCCATTCCGATCACCATCCGGACGTAGTCTCCGGCCGCAGCCCTGTCATGCGGGCTTACCCGGGAAATGGTGACGGCCGGCCACGGTGTCCAAGACCGTTTTCTTGTCGGCTGGATAACATTGGCTGATGGTTCTTGTTGGGCGGATAGCGTCAGCTGATGGAGCCGTGGGATGGGCCGGGATCCGGCAAGCGCCGGCGCTCGCGGGCGACGGTTGCGGAGCGGTCAGTGCCCTAATGAATGGCGCCGGCTTGCTCCCGATCGGGGCGCACCGGTGGTGTCGCTATCGGCAATGGCCGCAGCCACGCCGGCGGCCACGACGCGAGTCTCCCGGTTGCGCGTGGTCCGGCCGCGCCCGGCGATCAGAATCAACGGGTCCAAAGATCGGCCGCAGCGACGTACGATAGAGGTCGCTCCGCGCGACCACTTCACCGGCTGGACGCCGGGCCTGCGCGAGGAGAGCCCGCCCTCGTCGTCAGTTTCCGGATGTTTCCCCCAACGCCGGATACGGAAGCGAGCGTCTTCGTCCCGGTGCCCTGACCCACAGCCCATTACGCCGTGGCTGCAGCTGACTTTGTTCGGCCTTGCGCCTTCACCCTGACGCCTCACGCACAGCTTGCCTGCCGCCGCTTCCCGATCGCTGTACTGCCGAACCCACGGCCATGGCTGGCGGCCGCCCGACGATCTTCAGGGGCCTGACCGGCGGGTGACGTTCGCACGGCGCTTCTCTCTCACTTAACCCAGAAAAGCGTGGAGCAGCATCCCGATCACCAGGCCGCCCATGACGGCGACCGCGGCAAAGGCAACTTTGGTCGGGACGAAGCGCAGAACGACCGCAGACTGCCGCAAGGGCGCCGCGAGAGGGAGTTCGCGGCTCTAATCGATGAAGAAGCTGCACAAATCGAGGCCATTTGCAAAGAGGTCTTTGACGATGGCGGTGGCTGATCGTCCACATGAACGATCCACGCGAAATCAACGCGTGTACACACCTCTTCTTTATTGGCAAGAATTTCGAACGCCTGGGCGACCTGACCGCCCACATCGCAACCGAAAATGGACCGATGGAATCTGCGAGACTGGATCCATGAAACGCGTGCTGATCTACCTGCTCGGTGCAGCGATTGTCGTTGCCGCAGTCTTCCTCGGCCTGTTGTTTCGCCCCGATATTGCTGCGCAGATCTTTTTTGGCGCGGCTCCTGCACCGGTGGAGATGAACCTCAGGCCCACTCACGATGTGCCGGTGCCGGATGAGAAGTCCGCGGCCATTGTCGCGGCCGCCAGGGTCTTTCTGGAATCGCTGGACGCCGATCAGAGACAGGCGGCGACGTATCAGTTTACCGACAACGCACAGCGCTCAAACTGGTCCAACTTCCCTGAGGGCATGGTGCCGCGCGGTGGCGTGAAACTCGGTGCGCTCTCGGCATTGCAGCGGGAGAACCTCGACAGGCTACTCGGGGAACTTCTGAGTGAGGACGGCGTCAGAAACATCATTTGGCAGTTGGCCGCGGAAGACCTGCTGGTCTTGGGAGACGTGTTCGGCGTCATGAAATACGGCAGTGAACACTATTGCGCCGCATTTCTCGGTGAACCGTCCACTACGGAGCCCTGGATGTTCCAGTTCGGCGGACACCATCTCGCGATCAACGCCACCGTATTCGGGCCGAACGTCTCCTTTTCGCCGATGCTGACCGGCGGCCAGCCGCTGCATCTGCGCCACGATGGTGACGACGTCTTCATTACGCAGAGGGAGACTGCGGCGGCGCAAGCGTTCATGGATAGCCTGACGGACGAACAGAGAGGACAAGCCGTTCGAGCTGAGAAGCCCATCGACCTCCTGCTGGGGCCCGGAAAGTACGGCGCGACCGTCGCGCCGGAAGGCATCAGGGGCAGCGAACTGACCACGGTGCAGAGAACGCTGCTCCTGGAGGTGATCGAGTCCCGCCTGCGTTTCTTCAACGATGACGACTATGCCGAACGCATGAAGACCGTGGTGGCTGAGATCGACGACACGTACTTTGGCTGGTGGGGGCAGCAGGACGTCATGGGCGCCGTGTATTTCCGCGTGACCAGCCCGTCCCTGGTGCTCGAATACGCCTCGCAAGACGACGACGGCACCGCGGATCACGCGCACAGCATGTATCGCAAGCTTGACAACGACTACGGCGCCGCGTGGATCGGTGCCGAGTAGATGGGGCTTATATCGATTACTTGACAGCTTACGCTGCCAGCCTCCGATCCGTTTCACGGGTCGTCGGGGTCGCTGAATGCGATCGCCCCTCGCCGTGCAGCCGCGCCAGTCCCCGACGCCGGATATTGCGGGCCGCGTTCAGGTCCGCGTGGCCGCAGGCCACGCACTCGAAACTCGCCCGGCTGCGGCGCGAGGCCGCGTTCTCGTGGCTGCACGCCGCACAGGTCCGACTGGTGTGGGCCGGGTCCACCGCGACCAGCCGGGGCGCCTTGTAAGCCAGCATCGTCCGGAGACCGCCCCAGCCCGTCGCCAGGATCCCGCGGTTCAGGCCGGCCTTCTGCCGGACGTTCCGGCCGGGCGCCGCCATTGTGCCCCTCGCCGATGCCGTCATCGCGCGCGTCCGCAATGCCTCGAGCACCACCGTGCCCCCGGCCAGCGACTGGCTCACGTGGTGCTGCCAGTCTCGCCTGACACCCGACAAGTGCCAGGTCGAAACGACCTCGGCAGGTCTATAGGTAATTGCGTATATAAATCCCTAACGTATACTGATGTTCTCATGACAACCGGAAGAAGCCCTGCGTTGCCCAGGCAACTTGAAACCGGACGCACTCTCGACCTCGGCGCCGAGCGCCGGTTCCGCCCGGCCG